>JAYVFP010000111.1:0-14823 GCA_043773025.1 Archangium sp. | reverse complement strand
CGAGGGATTACCTCGCCTTCGGGCGGTCAGTGCCCCCTCGACTGCGCTCGGGGAGACCGGTGATTGGAGTCATTTCTATTTCGGCCAACCCTGTCGGGGCGAACGGTGGCGCTGTCCCTTAGGTGCGGGGTCGAGGCCGTACTTCAAGAGGTTTCAGCGCTTCAGCACCACGTGCACCACCAACTCGACCTCGTCCTTGTTCCTGATCAACCCCAGCGCCGCGCTGTAGGGCTTGACCCCGAAGTCGCTGGTCTTGAACTTCACCTGTGCATCACCTTCCACCTGCCGATCGCCCGTCTTCACCTTGATGGGGAACCGCAGTTCCCGGGTCACCCCGTGCAGGGTGACCTTGCCCAGGCACTGCAGCGCACCGCTCTCTTCGCGGGACACCTTCAAGACGACGAAACCGATGGTGGGAAACTTCGCAGCGTCGAGCTGCTCGTCGCCCAGCATGTTTTCCAGCACCTTCTGGCGATCCTTCTCAGGCACCGGGGTGTTCGGCAGGGAGTACTTCCGGCGCGTCTCCGGTTCATCGGGCACCAGGCCTGCCACCTCGACGCTCAGCTCCAACCTGAGCGACTCGGGATTCCCCGAATCATCGAGCGAGGCCTTGCCGGAAAACTTCGTCGCGCGCGCCACGTGGTCGTGCGCCATCGACGCGGCCGCCCCGGTCTTCCACGTCTTGACCGCGAGCTCCGTCGACGGAACATCGAGGCTCCACCCCGCGGGTTGGGCCTGGGCTGCGAAAGCAACGAGCGCGATGGCGAACGGAGAGCAGGTCATGTGCTTCCGGTATACCCGGGGCGTCTTTCGTGCCGCCATTCCTGACATGTGGCACCGCTCGTCCCGAGCAGGGGACTGGTTTCACCGGCGATTTCTTTTCCGAAGAACAACCGGTCCTCCTGAGCGAAGTCGAAGGAGCACTTCCGCCTCGCGCACCAAGTGGCATCTCGACTTCGCTCGATGCGAACGGTGTGGGCTGTTCCTTAGAAGCGGGGAGACCGGTGGTGGAAACCGATTCCTAATTCCGCCCGAGCGAACAGTCTCCGAAGCGGGGAGATGGGTTTCAGGCCTTCACCTTCTTCATCTCGGGATCGTAGAGCGGCTTGATCGACGGCATGCACGGGTAGCGCTTGCCGTTGATCTCCGCCTCCCAGGTGCCGGCGTCGAGGTACTTCTGATCGACCACCTCGCTGCCGCCTTCGATCATCGCGAGGCCCACCGCGCCGCCGACGGTGTGGCCGTACGAGGCCGCTCGCACGTAGCCCGCGGGCTTGCCGTCTCGCCAGATGGGCTCAGCGTGGAACATGAGCGGCTCGGGATCCTTCACGAGCACCTGGAGGATGCGGCGCTTGAGCGGGCCTTCAGCCTTCTTCTTGAGCACCGCTTCTTTCCCGATGAAGCCGTCGGGCTTCTTCAAATCGACCGCGAACCCCAGGCCCGCCTCGAGCACCGAGTCGGTGTTGTCGATGTCGTGGCCGTAGTCGCGGTAGCCCTTTTCCATGCGCAGTGACGCAAGCGCCTTGAGGCCCGCGTGTCTGAGCCCCAACGGCGCGCCCGCCTTCACGAGGCGGTCGTACACGTGCACGGCTTGCTCCGCGGGGATGTAGAGCTCGTAGCCCAGCTCGCCCAGGTACGTGATGCGCACGCAGAGCACACGCGCGAAGCCGATGTCGAGCTCGGTGACCGCGCGGAAGGCAAACGCTTCGTTCGAGAGATCGACCGTGGTGATCGACTGCAGCAGCTCACGCGAACGCGGGCCCTGAATGTTGATCTGCGCGTAGGCCGACGTGACGTCGGAGCAGAACGCATGACTGTCTTCGAACAACCGCTTCATCTTCGTCTCGACGTGCCGGTGCGCCGTGTCGGAGGCGACCACGAAGAAATGACGGTCGTCGAACTTGGTCACCGTGAGGTCGGCCTCGAGCGTGCCGCCTTCGTTGAGCCACTGCGTGTAGGTGATGCGGCCGCTCTCTGCGTCGACGTTGTTGGCGGAGAGCTGGTTGAGCAGCCGGCCCGCATCGCGGCCCTCGACGCGGAACTTCGACATGAACGACATGTCCATCAGGATGACGCCCTCGCGCGTGGCGCGGTGCTCGGCTTCCCAGTGCTTCCACCAGGTGCCTCGCTTGAACGAGAGCGGGCCCGGGTCAGCGGTCTGCCCTTGACCTGCGTACCAGTCGGCGCCTTCCCAACCGCTGACGTCCTTGAAGTACGCACCCTGGGCCGCGAGCCGATCGTGAATCGCCGAGCGCTTCGCGTCACGCGCGGTGCTCATCGACTTGGTGGGGTAGTGGCAGGCGTAGACCAGGCCGAGCGATTCCACCGTGCGCGTGCGGCGGTACTCGGGGTTGCTCTGGTAGGTGTGCAGGCGATCGATGTTCATGCCCGTGATGTCGACGTCGGGGCGACCGTTGATGATCCAGTGCGCCATCACCCGGCCCAGGCCACCGCCGGTGAGAATGCCGATGGAGTTCAGACCCGCAGCCACGAAGTAGTTCTTCACCTCGGGCGCTTCACCGACGACGGGGCGGAGATCAGGCGTGAAGCTCTCCGGGCCGCAGAAGAATTTCTTGAGGCCGGCCTCCTGGGAAATCGGCACGCGCGCCATCGCCTTCTGAAGGTACGGGGTCATGCGCTCCCAGTCGGGGGGAATCTCGCCGAAGCTGAAGTCATCGGGCACGCCGCCTATCTTCCACGGCGCGCAGACCGGCTCGAACATGCCCACCATCAAGCCGCCGCCCTCTTCGCGGAAGTAGCCGTACGAGCCCGGGTCTTCCAACACCGGCCAGTTGCGGTCGATGCCGGGGATCTTCTCGGTGATGAGGTAGTAGTGCTCGGCAGACTGCAGAGGAATGTTCACGCCGTTCTTCGCGCCGAGCTGGCGGGCCCACATGCCGGCGCAGTTGACGACGTACTCGCAGTGGATGGTGCCCAACGGCGTGTCGACTCCGGTGACGGCGCCTTTCTTCGTCACCACGCCGAGCGCGGGCACACCTTCGAGAATGGTGGCGCCCTGCATGCGCGCGCCTTTGCCCAGCGCCATCGTGACGTCGACCGGATCAACGCGGCCGTCTTCCTTCACGTAGAAGCCCGCGAGGATGTCGTCGACCCTGGCGATGGGGAAGAGCTCCTTCACCTGCCCGGGGGAGATCTCCTGCACGTCGATGCCGCAGTAGCGGTTGAAAGCGGAGACGCGGCGGTATTCTTCGAGGCGATCCACGTCGGCGGCGACTTCGATGAAGCCACAGCCGCGGAAGCCGGTGGCCTGGCCGGTTTCCTTCTCGAGGCGCGCGTAGAGATCGCGCGTGTACTTGCGCATCTCGGTGGAGGTCTCGGACGTCGAGCCGAAGGTGACCATCAAGCCGGCGGCGTGCCAGGTGGTGCCGGAAGTCAGCTTGTCTCGCTCGAGCAGCACCACGTCTTTCCAGCCCATGTGGGCGAGGTGGTAGGCGACGGAGGTGCCAATCACGCCGCCGCCGATGACGACGACGCGGGCATGCTTCGGAAGAACGGGCTCAGACATGGCGCGTATCTACCATGTGACTCGCAGTGGCCCCTCACCCCGCTGGCGCAGACTGTTGAAGTACGCCCTCGACTTCGCTCGCAGGGTTGATCGAAACAAGGAGCGCTCACCGTTCATCCCGAGCGGAGTCGAGGGATTACCTCGCCTTCGGGCGGTCAGTGCCCCCTCGACTGCGCTCGGGGAGACCGGTGATCGGCACGAACGGAACCGGCCGAAATCCGTTCAGCCCGAGCGAAGTCGAGGGCGTACTTCAACAGTCTCCCTCGGGGAGAGAGAGCTCAGAGTTCTTCTTCGCGCTTGGCGAGCAGCTTCACGTCTTGCTTCGACAGCTCGAGCTTCGCGAACAGATCGGGACGGCGGGCCTTCGTGAGCTGCAGCGAGTGCCAACGACGCCACTTCGCGATGCGCGAATGATCTCCACCTTGCAGCACTTCAGGCACCGGCAGCCCGCGCCACTCGGGCGGGCGGGTGTAGTGCGGGTGCTCCAACAAACCCGACTCGAAGCTCTCGGTCACCGCCGAGTCTGCGTTCCCCAGCACACCCGGAATCAACCGCGCCACCGCGTCGACCACGATCAACGCACCGAGCTCGCCACCGGTCAGCACGAAGTCGCCCAGTGACAACTCTTCATCAATCGCACTCAGCGCGCGCTCATCGACGCCTTCATAGCGGCCACAGACCAGGATCGCGGAACCAGTTGCGGCGAGCGCCCTCGCCTTCTGCTGATTGAACGTGGGCCCGCGCGGGCTGAGCAAGATCACCGGCGCCGTCGGCAGCCGCGTCTTTGCCGCTTCGATAGCGCCCACCAGCGGCTCGACCTTCATCACCATGCCCGCACCACCGCCGTACGGCGCGTCATCAGTCACCCGATGTTTGCCCGGCGCGAAGTCGCGAATGTCGGTGGTGGTGATCGACAGCAGGCCCTTCGCCGCCGCCTTGCCGAGGATCGACTCCGCGGCGTACCCGGTGATCATCTTGGGGAACAGCGTGAGGATCTCAGCGCTGAACATCACTCGTCGTACGTCAGCGGGATCACCGTCACCCGGCCTGCTGCCAGGTCGACCTTCGGCACGAACTCTTCAGCGAACGGCACCAGCAGCTCTTCCTTGCCGTCGCGGATGCAGAGGTTCGGCACCGGCCCCGTGCTCCACACTTCTTCGATCACGCCCAGGCGTTTGCCTTCAGGGGTGACCGCTTCCAGGCCCACCAGGTCACCGTGGAAGAACTCGCCTTCAGCAGGCGGCTCGAGATCTTCGCGGCGCACGTGCACGGCCGAACCGACCAGCAGATCCGCGTCGAGCTTCCGCACGATCCCCTTGAGCTTGAGCAGCAGGTCGCTGCCCGGTGACTCGCCCGCAGAGGTGATCGCGTACTCCTTCGTCTCACCAGCGCGGGTGACGAGCGTGATGCGCTCGACTTCCTCCAGCACTGCCGACGAAGGGTCGAACGTCTTGAGGATCACCTCACCGCCCAGACCATGCGTGCGGGAAATGTATCCGATGTGAAGGAGTTCCTTCACGAGGGCGCCGAAGCAGCGGCCGGCTTGCGATCGTCGATGATCTCCAGCCGCGCCTTTTCACCCTTCTTCTGGGCAGCGTGCTGGAGCACCGTTCGAAGCGCGTTCACCGTGCGCCCATCGCGGCCGATGACTTTGCCCACGTCACCCGGCGCGACCTTGAGTTCATACAAGACGGCGCCATCCTGCGGCGTCATCTTGAGTTCGACTGCCTCGGGCTGATCAACCAGCGCGCGGGCCAGGTACTCGACGAGCTGCTTCACGTGGTGCTGTTACGCCTTCGGGGCGTTCTTCTTCGTCGCCTTGTAGAGGCACGACACGGTGTCGGAGGGCTTCGCGCCGACCTTCGTCCAGTGCGCCCAGCGATCCTCGTTCACTGAGAACTTCGCAGGCTCGTGGTTCGGGTCGTACGAGCCGATGTTCTCGATGAAGCGGCCATCGCGGGGCATGCGGCTGTCAGCGGCGACGACATGGTAAAAGGGGCGCTTCGTGGCACCAGCGCGGGCAAGACGGAGGACGACGGCCATGGTGTTGAACCTCAGAAAAGAAGGGTGAGACGGGCGTCCTTACCGTCAAAGTACCCGGAATGTCAAGGATCGGCGTTGGCCGGTCGCAGCGGCTTCAGCGGAACAAACGTCTTGTCATTCTCAGTGTTTGCGAGCTGCCCGCAAGCGGCCGCGATGTCCCTGCCGCGATTCGCACGGATGAAAGCGGCCACCCCGGCGAGGTCGAGCGCATGGCGAAACCGCTCGGCCCGGTCGTTGACGGTCGAGTGGTAACCGAGGCCCGGATTCTCGTTGTACTGAATCAGGTTCACCTTGGCCGGCACGTCGCGCAGCAGCACCGCCAGGCGGGCCGCGTCTTCGTCGGTGTCGTTGACACCGGCCATCAAGACGTACTCGAAGGTGATGCGCCGGCCCTGCTTCAGGGGGAACTTGCGGCAGGCCTCCATCAGGTCTGCGATCTTCCACTTCTTGTTCACCGGCATGATCCGGTCGCGGACCTCGTCGTTGCTGGCGTTCAGGGAAATGGCCAGCTTCACGTTCGTCTCGGCGCCGAACCGTTCGATCATCGGCACCAGGCCGACGGTGGAGACCGTGATGTGCCGTGAGCTGAAGTTCGGCCCATCTTCATGCTGCAGCAGCGACAGCGAGGTCTTCAGGTTCTCGAAGTTGTGCAGCGGCTCGCCCATGCCCATGAACACCAGGTTCGTGAGCGGGCGCAGCGCCTGCGGGCCGGTGGTCTTCTCGAGCGCGCGCACCTCGCGATTGACCGCGTGCACCTGACCCACGATCTCCGCAGGCGTGAGGTTGCGCATCAGACCCATCGTGGCAGTCGCACAGAAACGGCAACCCATGGCGCAGCCCACTTGAGTCGACACGCACAGGGTGCGGCGCTCGGGCGAGGGCATGTAGACCGACTCGATCAACTTCCCGTCGTGCGTCTTGAACCGGTACTTGATGGTGCCGTCGATCGAGCGCTGCTCGAGATCTTTCGTCACCACCACCAGCTCAGCGCGTTCGGCCAACTGCGCACGCAGGGGCTTGGAGAGATCGGTCATCTCGTCGAAGGAGTTCGCGCCGCGCTGGTGGATCCACCGGAAGAGCTGCTTGGCGCGGAACGGTTTCTCGCCCAGGGTCTGGGTCACGAAGTCCGTGAGAGCCTCGTAGGAAAGACTGGCGAGATCGACGCGTTCCGACGGCATGCGAGGGCTGTATCAGCCCCAAAACACAACGGCCACCCCCGACGGTTGCCGGAGATGGCCGTCCTTCGACTCCGCTCAGGATGAACGGGGGGGCGGGCTCAGTAGCTGGTGAGCTCGGTCGCGCGGAAGAAGTACGAGATCTCGTTCTTGGCGTTCTCGAGGCTGTCCGAGCCGTGCACGGTGTTCGCGTCGATCGACTTCGCGAAGTCAGCGCGGATGGTGCCGGCAGCGGCCTTCTTGGGATCCGTGGCGCCCATGAGGTCACGGTTCGCCTGCATCGCGTTCTCGCCCTCGAGGCACATCAGGACGACGGGGCCCGAGATCATGAACGAGACGAGGTCTTTGAAAAAGGGGCGCGCCGCGTGCACGGCGTAGAAGCCTTCGGCCTCACGCTGCGAGAGGTGCTGCAGGCGGATCGCGACGGGCTTGAGACCCTTCTCTTCGAAGCGCGAGATGATCTTGCCGATGACGCCGCTCTTGAGCGCGTCGGGCTTGAGGATGGACAACGTACGTTCGATCGCCATGGTGTTTTCTCCGTTGAAGTGAAGCGTTTCGCCGCGCGGCTACACGACGCACCGCGTGAAGGCAAAGCCTTTGTTCCCTCGAAAGCGCCGTAGTACGGGCACCGCCATGAACCAGCGCTTTCTGGATCACCTCCAAGGTCAGCTCGCCTCGATTCGCGAACAGGGCCTCTACAAGAACGAGCGTGTGATCACCTCGCCGCAGAGCGCGAAGATCACCGTCAATGGCAAGCAGGTGTTGAACTTCTGCGCCAACAACTACCTGGGCCTGGGCAATTCGCCCGAGCTCATCGAGGCCGCGAAGAAGGGGCTCGATCAGAGCGGCTTCGGCATGGCTTCGGTGCGCTTCATCTGCGGCACGCAAGACGTGCACAAGACGCTCGAGGCGCGCCTCACGAAGTTCCTCGGCACCGAAGACACCATTCTCTTCTCGAGCTGCTGGGACGCGAACGGCGGCGTCTTCGAGATCGTGCTGGGTGAAGAAGACGCGGTGATCTCAGACGCGCTCAACCACGCCTCGATCATCGACGGCGTACGGCTCTCGAAGGCCAAACGGTTCCGCTACGCGAACAACGACATGAAGGAGCTCGAGGAGCGCCTGATCGAAGCGAAAGACTCTCGCTTCAAGCTCATCGTCACCGACGGCGTGTTCTCGATGGACGGCGTGATCGCCGACTTGAAGGGCATCTGCGATCTCGCGGATAGGTACGACGCGCTGGTGATGGTCGACGACTCGCACGCGGTGGGGTTCACCGGTGAAGCGGGCCGCGGCAGCCACGAGCTGCGCGGCGTGATGGGCCGCATCGACATTCTCACCGGCACGCTGGGCAAGGCGCTCGGCGGCGCCTCGGGTGGCTATTTGTCGGGGCGCAAAGAAGTGGTCGAGCTGCTGCGTCAGCGCGCCCGCCCCTACCTCTTCTCGAACACCCTGATGCCGGCGATCGCGCACGCGACCATTCGGTGTCTCGACTTGCTCGAGCAAGGTGACGGCGCGCGCAAGAAGCTCAAGGAGAACGCCGCCTACTTCCGCGCGAAGATGAGCGCGCTGGGCTTCACGCTCGCGGGCGAAGGGCACCCGATCATCCCCGTGATGCTCGGAGACGCCAAGCTGGCCGGCACCTTCGCCGATCAGATGCTGCAAGAAGGCATCTACGTCGTCGGCTTCTTCTTCCCCGTCGTGCCTCAGGGCAAGGCGCGCATTCGCACTCAGATGTCGGCGGCACACACCACAGAAGATCTCGATCGCGCGATCGCTGCCTTCGCGAAGGTCGGAAAGAACCTGGGAGTCATTCGATGAGAGCGCTGGTCAAGTCACGTCGTGAGCCGGGCCTGTGGATGGAAGATGTCGCCAAGCCCGCGGTGGGCCCCAACGACGTGTTGGTGAAGGTGCAGAAGACCGGCATCTGCGGCACCGACATCCACATCTACAACTGGGATGAGTGGAGCCAGAAGACCATCAACACCCCCATGCACATCGGCCACGAGTTCATGGGCGTGGTGGCTGAAGTGGGCAGCGAGGTCACCGGCTTCAAGGCGGGCGATCGGGTGTCGGGCGAAGGGCACATCACCTGCGGCGACTGCCGTAACTGCCGCGCCGGCAAACGTCACCTCTGCCGCAACACGGTCGGCCTGGGCGTCAACCGCATCGGCTGCTTCGCGGACTTCGTCTCGATCCCCGCGTTCAACATCTTCCGCATTCCCGAAGGCATCTCTGACGAGCTCGCCGCCTTCTTCGATCCACTCGGCAACGCCGTGCACACCGCGCTCTCGTTCGACCTGGTGGGCGAAGACGTGTTGATCACCGGCGCGGGGCCCATCGGCGTGATGGCCGCGGCGATCTGCCGGCACGTCGGCGCACGCCACGTGGTGCTCACCGACGTGAACGACTACCGGCTGGCCCTCGGCAAGAAGATGGGCGCCACGCGCGTGGTGAACGTCGCGAAGGAAGAGCTGCCCGCGGTGATGAAGGAGCTCGGCATGACCGAGGGCTTCGACGTCGGCCTCGAGATGAGCGGCAACGGCGCCGCCTTCAAGCAGATGTTCAAGACCATGAACCACGGCGGGCGCGTGGCGATCCTCGGCATTCCCGCGGGCGAGGTCTCGATCGACTGGAGCCAGGTGATCTTCAAGGGCCTCGTGCTCAAGGGCATCTATGGGCGGGAGATGTTCGAGACCTGGTACAAGATGACCGCCATGCTGCAGAGCGGGCTCGACATCAGCGCCGCCGTCACCCACCGCTACCCCGCCGCCCAGTTCAAGGAAGCGTTCGAGGTGATGCGCACCGGGCAGAGCGGGAAAGTGGTGCTCGATTGGGCAGCGTAAAGAAGAAGTTCGAGGCGGTGCCCAGGTCAGCGAAGGCCGCCGCCCCAGGGCCCCCCAGGAAGGCCAAAGTCAAAGCGCCGGGGAAGAAGATCTTCCTGGCGATGGCCGGCAACATCGGCGCGGGCAAGACCACCGCGGCGAAGATGGTCAGCCAGCAGTTCGGGTTCGAGCTCTTCGATGAGCCGGTGATCGATAACCGGTTCCTCAAGAACTACTACGCCGACATGAAGCGCTGGAGCTTCACGCTGCAGCTCGAGTTCTTGATTCACCGGGTGCAGCACCACGAGCTGATTCACCAGGTGCCCAAGAGCTGCATTCAGGATCGCACGCTCTACGAAGACCCCGAGATCTTCGCGAAGTATCTGCACGGCCTCGGCAACATGACGGACTCCGAGCTCGAGCTGTACTTCGACTACTTCAAGCGGCTGACCCGCACCGTCGCGCAGCCCGACAAGGTGATCTGCTTCGACGTGCCGAAGGTCGACGTGTTGCTCTCGCGCATCAAGGTGCGCGGCCGCGAAGAGGAAAAGGGCATCAAGACCGACTTCTTGCGCGGCCTGAACGGGTACTACGCCACGTTCCCGATGGTGCTCGCGGGCAAGTACGGCGTCGACGTGTTGACGCTCGACGTGACCAACCTCGACATCCGCACCGGCAAGGGCCGCGCGGAGTTCCTCGACAAGGTCAGCACCTTTCTCTCGAAGTGACGCCCTGAGCCCAGTCGAGGGGGCGCTTGCTGCGCGAACGCCCACACCGTTCGCATCGAGCGCAGCCGAGATGCCACTTGCTGCGCGAGGCGGAAGTGCCCCCTCGACTGGGCTCGGGGAGACCGGTGATCGAACCCGATTCCTATTTCCGCCGACCCTCTCGGGAGGAACGGTTGGGGGAAGCCGGTCCACTGCCCCGGAGGAACGGTGTATGCCGCTGGCATGATCACCGGTCCTCGCAAGGGTTCTGACTCCGTCGTCGAGATGACGCAGCTGCTGCTGCCAGGTGACGCCAACGCGCTGGGGGCTGCCTTCGGTGGATCGGTGATGGGGTGGATCGACATCTGCGCGGCGGTGTCGGCGCAGCGGCATTCGCGGCAGCAGGTCGTGACGGCCTCGATGGATGATCTGCACTTTCACGCGCCCATCAAGATTGGCTTTCAGGTGATCTTGCGGGCGCGGGTGATCGCGGCGTTCAAGTCGTCGATGGAGGTCGGCGTGACGGTTCATGCCGAAAACCCGCTCACCGGCGAGCGGCAGCTGACCACCAGCGCGCTGCTCACGTTCGTCGCGCTCGATGCCGAAGGGAAGAAGATGCCGGTTCCCGTTCTGATGATCGAAAACGACGTCGAGCGGCTTGCCGCTGAAGAGGCGACTGCTCGGCGTGGTGAGCGACTCGCCCGGAAGGATAAGGGCGGTGCGTGGCTCAGGTTGATTGAGAAGTCGTGACCCTCACCCAGAGGGAGACAAAGTTCGCGCCATCGAGTGCGGGTTCTTGACGCCCTGAGCGCTCAGCCAGGCGGTCGCAGCTCTCACGTTCGCGGCTCCGAGGTCGCCCCCCTGGAGTTCTCCCAGACGCAGGCGCGTGGTGGCTGAGAAGAGCGCCATCTCATTTTCATCGAAGTGCTCCAACGCCGCCCGCAGCTGCGCCTCGTTCTTTCGCGCCAGGCCTCGCGTCATCGCGGCCAGGGCGCTCGCCCAGCCCACGTTCTCGTCTTCCAGCGCCTCGGCGTGACGAAGCGCTTCGTCATTCCGACCCAACGCGATGAGGACCCTGGCGATCAATGAACGCGCTTCGATGCGCACGTTCTGAATCTGCAGCAGTTGAGACGAATCGAGCGATCGCCAACACGACTCCATTCGTTCGAGCGTGCCGCTGGTCTCGCCCAGGTAGAGATCGATCATCGTCTCGGAGAGCGCCGCCCAGTAGTGCTGAAAGTGAAAGCTGTGCGTCGACCAGCTCGCCATCGCGCTCGCCACGGCAGCTCGTGCACCCACCGCGTCGTCCGCCGCGAGCAGCGCGACGTTGGCGAGCCCACAACGAAGGCCGGTCACCGCATACCGATCACCCCGCTGCTCTGCTTCACGCGTCAGCGCGGGGATGCGCACCGAGAGGCCGGCGATGTCACCCAGATAGAAGAGTGACCACACCGAGAAGAGCCGGGAGTTGGCCGCTTCCCAACTCACCATCGAGCCCACCTCTGCAAAACGCCGCTCTGCTTGCGCAGTGAGCTGGCCCGCTTCACGCCATTTGCCGACCAGGAAACGCGTGAGCCCGGCGCAGAAATCGACCAGGCCGATGAGCGCGCCGTCATTCATCCGCTCGGCCAGCGCACGCGACTCAAAGACCAGCCGCGCGGCACGTTTCTCAGCCTTGACGCCTGCGGTCGCCACGAACGCAGCTTCAGCCGCCAACGCACGCGCGACGCGGTGAGGCTCGCCGGCATCGAGGGCCAACAGCAACTGCCGTGACTGAAAGCTCGCGCCCCGAATGGTGTCGACCATCGACAGGCCCATCGAGACCGACCAGCACGCGTCGATGCGCTGCAAGACGACCGGGTTGACCCGCGCGGCCGGTGTCTCGACGAACGAGAGCCCCCGCAGCCACAGATGAAGCCGGCGAAAACCCAGGGCGAGCAGGGCCCGTCGCGGCGTGCGCGCCAACGTCATGCCCAGCGCGCTGAGCACCTGGTTGACCACCGCCAGGCCTGCGTCGATGTGCCCGCTGCGCAACAACTGCTCGGCCGCGCGCCTTCGCATCTCGAGCGATTGCTGCAAGGCCACGGGCGCGTCACCAGGCTCAGTGAGCGCGAGCTCGTAGGCCCGGGCCGACGTGGCGCCCCGCCCTGCACTCGCCCACGCATCGGCCAGGGCAACCCGCACCTCACGTCGGCGCTGATCGTCGCCCCTCATCAGCTCGAGCGACCGCTCGAACAGCACCGCCGCGCGCTCGAAGGCCAACTGAATGACCGCGCGCCGGGCGGCCTCGAGCGTCGCGTCAGCCGCCTGCTCCACCAGCCCTGCAGCGCCGAGGTGCCAGGCCACCACGTCGACATCGCCGCTGGCCTTCAGCCCATCGGCCAGGCGAGCGTGCAGCTCGCGCGTGCGATCGGGATCGAGCGCCTTCACCACCGTCTCCCGAATGCGATCGTGCCAGGCCTCGACCCGATCATCATGGACACCGCGGATCAGGTTTGCGGCCTTGAGCAGGCTCACGGTCTCCATGTCGGAGCCCTCGAGACCTGCGATCGTCGAGGCGATCTTCTCGGCGATCGGCGCGCCAGCGAGCGCCACCACGTCGAGCAGCTTGCGTGCCGCGGCAGGCAACGTCGCGAGGCGCGAGAGCACCACGTCTTCCAGCCGAACCTCGCCCGAGACCACGGCGAGCTGCTGCAGGAGAAACGGGTTGCCGCCTGACTCCTTCGCGATGACCGCGGCGCGGCTGGGATCGTCGAGGCTCTGACGCGCGAGGCGATCACACTCAGCGTGGCTCAACGGCTCGAGGCGCAGCTCGGTGGCCGGCAAGCTGAGCCCCTGCAACGGAGTCGACTCGGTGCGCGCGACGATCAGCAACAGCACCGAAGGGGCATCGGGTGTCCGCAGCACGTCGTCGAGCACCTGCGCGCTGTCGGCATCGCCCCACTGCGCGTCGTCGATCACCAGCACGAGCGGAGCACGATCGCTCATGCGACCGAGCAGCTCTCGAAGCCCCTGCACCGCGCGGCGACGGAGCTCTTGCGCTTCTTTCACCTCACGCACGGGAGCCGCGCGGAAGGCCGAGACCCGGCCCAGCACGGGGAACATGCGCGTGAGCGCGGCGGCATCGCGGGGAAGCACGGCGTCGACCTTCTCGGGCGGCAGCTCGCTCAAGTGACGGGCCAGCGCATCCACCACGCTGTCGAGCGCCTTGAAGGGCACCGACTCGCGCTCGTAGCAGCGGCCCTGAAGCACCACCGCGTCGAGATCTTCCACGAAGCGCCGCACCAACGCCGACTTGCCGATGCCTGAAGTTCCAGACAACCGCACGTACCTGGGCTCACCCCGGCGGCTGGCCTCGAGCGCTTGACGAAGTGCTGCCAGCTCGGGCTCGCGGCCGATGAAGTCGGTGTCGAATTTCGGGGCAGGCGCCGGGCTCGAGGTGGCTCCGAAGATCGGCAGCAGCTCGGCGGCCGTCGGGCGATCGGTTGGTTCCTGCTGGAGCAGCCGCACACACAGCGCATCGAGCTCGGGCGGGCTTGACACATCGAGCTCGCGCGGTGGTGGTGCGGGCCTGCGCTGTTTCTCGAGCAGCACCTGCACTGCCGAGCCATCGAACGGCACCCGGCCGGTGAGCGCCTGAAAGAGCATCACCCCGACCGCGTACCAATCGGCCGGTGGACCTACGATGCCCGAGCCCGCCTGCTCAGGCGCCATGTACGCCGCGGTGCCCACGATTGCGCCGCCCCGCGCTTCGGAGATGCTCTGCACGCCCTCCAGCTCGAGCACGAGCCCGAAGTCGAGCACCACCACTTTGCCTTCGCGCGTCACCAACACGTTCGACGGCTTCAGGTCTCTGTGCAGCCGGCCCTGCGCGTGGAGAAACGCGATGCCGGTGATCAGTTGACGAAACGCGTCACGCAGCCGCGCGAGATCCACCCCGCCCCTCGGCGCGTCTCGTCTCACCGTTTGATCCAGCGCGGCGGTGGGCACGTCTTTCTGCGCCACGTCACCGGGCCGCACCCAGCTCAAGAAATCGACGCCTTCCACCAGCGCGAGCGTGAAGAACCACGCCTCACCTTCCGCGGAGAGCTCGTACAACGAGACCAGGTTCGGGTGCCGCACGTCGGCCAGCGCGCGGAACTCGCGCTTGAGGCGCACCAGCGACTCAGCGTCGTGGCGCTGGAGCACCTTGAGCGCGACGCGGCGGCCATTCTTCTCGCGGTCGATCGCCTCGTAGACGACGCCCATGCCGCCGGCGCCGAGCTCGCGGACGATCTCGTACCGAGCCGTTCCCCGGAAGGGCTGCATTCAGGGGCGCCTCAGCACCGTTCGCCCCGAGCGCTGGCGAGGAACCGAGGTCCTCCATCGACTGCTCTTTTCAGGAACAGCCCACACCGTTCGCATCGAGAGGGTTGGCGGAAATAGAAATGACTCCAATCACCGGTCTCCCCGACCCCAATCCGTGAAGGCGAAGAGGCGGCGAGCCGTAAGGGATCGATTTTGCGGCAGGAATCGCTCGGAGCTCCGTCACCAAGCTGGTGAGGGAT
>JAYVFP010000110.1:0-14824 GCA_043773025.1 Archangium sp. | reverse complement strand
CGGCGCCGGTGGTGGTCGGTCCCGCGAATGGTTCGCGGACTTCGAGCAATACGCCGTCGGTCTCCGGCACGGCTGAGGCCAACTCGACGATCACCGTCTTCATCGACGGCGTCTCGGCAGGCACGACCACGGTCGATGGGTCTGGTTTCTGGACGTTCACGACGGCTTCGCTTGCTGATGGCGCTCACACCGTGCGGGCGACCGCGACTGATGCGGTGGGCAACGTGTCGGTGAACTCGAACACCAACACCTTCACTGTCGATACGACGCCTCCCTCGGCGCCGGTGGTAATGGCGCCCGCGAACGACTCGACCACGGCGAGCAGCACGCCTTCGGTTTCCGGCACGGCTGAGGCCAACTCGACGGTCGCCGTCTTCCTTGACGGGGTGGCGACCGGGACCACCACGACCGATGCCTCGGGTGTGTGGACGTTCACCAGCGCGACGCTGGCTGATGGCGCTCACACCGTACGAGTGACCGCGACGGACGCCGTGGGCAACGCGTCGGTGAACTCGAACACCAACACCTTCACCGTCGACACCACGCCTCCTGCGGCTTCCATCGTCGCTACGCCTGCCAACGGCACACGCACGGGCGACAACACGCCGACCGTCACCGGCACGGCCGAGGCGAACTCGACCGTCACCGTCTTCATCGACGGCGCTTCGGTCGGCACCACCACGGCGAGCGCTTCTGGCGCCTGGACTTTGGATGCGCCGCTGAGCCTCACCGATGGCGCGCACACCGCGTACGTCACCGCGACGGATGCGTCCGGCAACGTCTCGGTGAACTCGAACACCAACACCTTCACCGTCGACACCGCCGCCCCCGCGGCCCCGGTGGTGGCGAGCCCCGCGAATGGTTCGCTCGTCTCGGACAACACGCCCACCTTCACCGGTACCGCCGAAGCGAATGCCACGGTCACCGTCTTCATCGACGGCATCGCAGCAGGCACCACCGTGGCTGATGCCAGCGGCGCGTGGAGCTTCGACGCCCCCGTGACGCTCACCGCCGGCGCGCACACCACGCGCGCCACGGCAACCGACGCGGTGGGCAACGTCTCGGTCAGCTCCAACACCAACAGCTTCACCATCGACGCCGACGCGCCGTCCGCGCCGGTGGTGGCCGCTCCGGCCCAGGGCTCGACGACGGGCGACAACACGCCTCTCATCACCGGCACCGCAGAGACCAACGCAATCGTGGCCGTCTTCGTCGACGGCGTGCAGGTCGGCACCACCACCGCAAACGCGAGCGGCGCATGGACTTTCACCTCGAGCACGCTCCCCGACGGCGCGCACACCGTCCGCGCGACGGCGACCGACGCGGCGAACAATTCATCTGGCAGTTCGAGCACGTCGAGCTTCACCGTCGACACCACCGCGCCTTCCGCGCCTTCCGTGAGCGCGCCTGCGCATCAGTCGAGCACCACCGACGCCACGCCCACCATCACGGGGACCGGCGAAGCGACGGCCACCATCGCGGTGTTCATCGACGGCGCTCAGGTCGGTACTGCCACCGCGAACGCGACGGGCGACTGGAGCTTCGATGCCTCCACGCTCAGCCTCGGCGCGCACACCGTCTCGGCGCGGGCGACCGATGCCTCGGGCAACATCTCGGTGGCCTCGGCGACCAACGACTTCACCGTGCTCCCCTTCGTTCCCGCGGCGCCGAGCCTGACCGCTCCGGCCGAAGGCAGCCTCACCGCCGACACCACGCCGGCCTTCACCGGCACGGCTGAACCTTTCAGCACCGTGACGGTGCGGGTGGATGGCAACGTGGTGTGCACCACGACCGCGACGGCTGCGGGGGACTTCTCGTGCACGCCGTCGGCACCGCTCACCGATGGTCAGCGCACCGCGACCGTCTCTGCCTCGAACGTGGGTGGTACTTCCCCTGAGAGCGCACCTACGCGCTTCACCATCGACGGCCGCGCGCCCCTCACGCCCACGCTGGCCGGTCCCGCGAACGCGAGCACGACTACGGACAGCACGCCTTCGATCACCGGCACGGGCGAGCCGGGCACCACGGTGAGCATCACCGTGGATGGCCAGGTCATCGGCACCACCACCGTCGCTGCGGACGGGAGCTGGACCTTCACTTCGACCACGCCCTTGAGCGTGGGCTCTCACACAGTCAGCGCGCGCAGCACCGATGCGGCGGGCAACGTGTCGTTGCCGTCGAACACCAACACCTTCACGGTCAGCACCGCGACCGCTTCCACGCCCGTACTCAGCACGCCTGGTGACAACGCGTCGCTCTCCACCGCGCGGCCGACCTTCACGGGTACGGCAGCTCCGGGCGACAGCGTCACCGTGCTCGTCGATGGCGCTCCGGGCTGCGTGGCCACCGCTGATTCGACCGGTGCGTGGACCTGCACGGCCACCACTTCACTGACCGACGGCCCTCACGCCGCCGTCGCGCAGACCACCAGCGGTACCTCGAACACCAGCTCGTTCCGCGTCGACACCATCGCGCCTTTGCGCCCGGTGGTGAGCCGCCCGGTGGACGGCAGCTCGACCTCGGAGACCCGGCCAGAAGTCAGCGGCACGGCTGAACCGCTCTCTACGGTCGCGGTGTTCATCGATGGTCTGCAGGCAGGTACGGCGGCAGTCGATGTCGACGGCCGGTGGAGCTTCACGCCGAGCGCGCCGCTCTCGCTGAGCCTGCACGTGGTGACCGCGACCTCGACGGATCGCGCGGGCAATACCTCGGCACCCTCGGCCGCTTCGAACTTCACCATCACCGCGCCCAGCAGCACGCCCACCGTGCTCACGCCCGCGCCGGGCTCGAGCACGAACGACGCGACGCCGCTCATCTCTGGCACCAGCACGCCGGGCGCGACCGTCGAAGTGCTCGTCGATGGCGCAGTCGTTTGCACGACGACCGCAACCGCAAGTGGCGCGTGGAGCTGCGCTCCGGGAACTCCGCTCGCCGAGGGCCCGCACGCCGTGACAGCCCGTGAGCAGGGCTCGAACACCAGCGCGACGCCGGTCTCGTTCATCGTCGACACCATCGCTCCGGCAAGTCCGGTCATCGTGACGCCAGCTCCGAACGCGCTCACGGGTGTTCTTCCCACGCTGAGCGGCACGGCCGAACCGGGCGCGCGCGTCGAGGTGAAGGTCGATGGCATGGCCGTCTGCGTGACCCTCGCGAACGCGGCAGGGGAGTGGAGCTGCGTGCCGCCGGCCCCGCTGAGCATGGGCGCTCACCAGGTGACCGCCATCGCGACCGATGTGGCTGGCAACGTGTCACAACCCAGCACGCCGGTGCCGTTCACGGTCGACCGCACGCCGCCGCCTGCGCCCAGCGTCACGGGGCCGGCCAACGGCAGCAGCAGCACTGACACCACGCCGCGTTTCGAAGGCAACGCTGACCCTGGAAGCACGGTCACGGTGAGCGTCGATGGCGTGGTGGTCTGCGTGGCCGTAGCCGACAGCGCGGGCGCCTACTCTTGCGAGGCGACGACTGCGCTGCCCCGCGGCATGCACCAGGTCACGGCCACCGCGACGGATCCCGCGGGCAATGTTTCGCCGTCGTCACCGGTGAGCACGTTCAGCGTCATCGCGATGACGCCGCCTGCGCCGGTCATCACCGGGCCGTCGTCGAGCGTGGTGCTCTCAGATGCCACTCCGACCATCACGGGCACTGCACAGCCGGGCACGGCGATCGTGGTGCGCGAAGGAGAGGTGGTGATCTGCCGCGCGGTGGCAGACGCGAGCGGAGCGTGGTCGTGCGAGGCGAGCTCACTGAGCGACGGGGTGCACTCGTTCACCGCGACCTCGAGTGATGAGGGCGTGGGAAGCCCTCGCTCGGCGCCGCACCAGGTGACCATCGATACGACGCCGCCGGTCGTCCAGCCCGAGCCGGAGAACAAGACGCCCAACACCACCGTGACGTGGACGAGCGAGCCGAACACCACCTACGAGTGCAGCGTGGATGGCGGAGCGTTCGTGTCGTGCACCAACCCGCTCAGCTTGAACGGCCTCACGCCGGGTGAACACACGGTCGTCGTTCGGGGCACCGACTCGGCGGGCAACGTGACCGAGACGAGCACCACCTGGCTGGTGAAGTCGGACTACTCGGTGCTCTTCAGGGGTGGCGGCGCGTCGTGCGCTGCGGTGCCCATCGAAGGACTGCTGCCGATGGTGTTGCTGATGTTGGTGCGGCGCCGCAAGCGAGGTTGATGGGAGGGTGAACGGTGATCAGGGCAGACGAACCACGATGGGCACCACCGTGGGGCGGGTACCGAGCAGCTGCTTGAAGACGCGCCGCACCCCGCGAACGATCTCTTCCCGCACGCGGGCGTCATCACAGCGCATGGCTTCGGAGAGTTGGTTGAGCACGTTGCGCGCGTTCTCGGTGGCCAGGGGCAGCGCTGCCAGCTCGTCACCCTGCAGCGCCTGCGGCTGAAGCACCGGCCCATTGAGGATCCGCCCCGAGCCCAACTGGAGCACCACCACCGCGATGACCAGGCCTGATTCGGCGAGGTACCTGCGCTCCTGCAACGCGGCTTCGCTCACCGGCGCCACACCTTCACGACGCATCAAATGCCGGCCTGCGGGTACGCGGCCCATCGTGCGCGCGCCCGCTTCGTCGAAGCCGATCACATCACCATCGGACGCGAGGAAGAGCTGGTCGTCTTTGAGCCCGACCTCTTTCGCCAGCGCCAGATGGCCATGCAGGTGACGCAGCTCGCCGTGAATCGGCACGAAGTGTTTCGGCTTCACCACCTCGAGCACGCGCCTTTGTTCATCGCGCGAGGCGTGCCCTGAGACATGAATGCCCGGCTCTTGCGTGGCGGTGATCACCCGAACGCCACGCGCGAGCAGCCGGTTGATGAGCCCGCTCACGCCCGACTCGTTTCCCGGAATGGTGCGGGAACTCAAGATGACGGTGTCCGTGGGCTCGAGCCGCAGCGGGCCGGGCTCGGGGTTGAGCATCGTCTGGAGCGCAGAGCGGGGCTCGGCCTGAGCGCCGGTGCAGAGAATCAGCAGCTGCGAACCGGGGATCATCGCGGCCGCTTCCAGGGGCACCAGCACGTCTTTGTACTGTTCGAGAATGCCGACCGACTGCGCCAGCTCTACGTTGCGCTGAAGGCTGCGCCCCATCAGCAACACCCGGCGACCGAACTGACGCGCGAGCTCGATGGCGTGACGCACCCGGTGCAGGTGCGAGCCGAACATCGCGATCACGACGCGGCCCTTGATGTCGCCGAAGAGCCGCTCGAAGGTCTCCTTCACCACACGCTCGCTGCCGGTCCACCCCGGCACCTCCGAGTTGGTGGAGTCGGAGAGCAGCACCGACACGCCTTCTTCTCCGAGCTCTCCCATGCGCTCGAGGTCGGTGAGCTGGCCGTCGATGGGCATGCCGTCGAGCTTGAAGTCGCCGGTGTGAATCGCGGTGGCGACGGGCGTCTTCACCATCAAGCCGACCGCGTCGGGCACGGAGTGAGAGACCCGAAGCGGTTCGATGGTGAACGACTCGCCGACCTTGAACTGCGAGCGGGGCGCCATCTCGCGCAGGTCGCCGGTGATGCCCGCTTCGGTGAGGCGATGCCTTGCCATCGCCAGCGTGAAGGCGGTGCCGTAGACCGGCACGTTCACTTCACGCAGCAGCCACGGCAGCGCGCCGATGTGATCTTCGTGCGCGTGGGTCAGCACGATCGCCTTGAGCGACTCGGCTGCGGCCTTGAGCCACGTGAAGTCGGGGAGCACCACGTCGACACCGGGCTGGTCTCCGCGGGGGAACATCAGGCCGCAGTCGATCAGCACGCGCTCACCTGCGTGCTCGAGGACCATGGTGTTCATGCCGACTTCGCCCAGGCCCCCGAGGGGAATTACTTTCAACATCGTGGCTCACTCCATCGTTCATCCCGAGCGAAGTCGAGAGATCACTCGCGCCGATCCCCCCAAAGAGGGCTGGCAGGAACAGAAAGTTGCACTCACCCCGGTCTCCCCGAGAGGGTTGGCGGAAATGGAAATCGGGTCCCATCACCGGTCTCCCCGAGAGGGTTGGCGGAAATAGGAATCGGGTTCCATCACCGGTCTCCCCGAGCCCAGTCGAGGGGGCACTTGCAGTGCGAAAGAGAGGCAATCCCTCGACTCCGCTCGGGATGAGCGGTGTCCGTTCGCTATTCCGCGAGCGTGGGCCACGTCTCAACCGAGCGGGCAGGGCATCGGGTAAGAACGCCGAGTAGAAGCGGCGCTCATGAATTTCAGCACGATGATTTTTCCCCCACCTCCGACCACTCCGGCCTCGGTGGGCCTGCTGCTGTTGCGCGTCTTCGCCGGGCTCTCGATGGCCGGCCACGGCTGGGGCAAGATTCAGGATCCATTTCACTGGCTCGACAAGGCCGAGAACCCGCCGCCTGCGGTCTTCCAGTTCCTTGCTGCCTTCGCAGAGTTCTTCGGCGGTCTGGGCCTGGCGGTCGGTCTGCTCTCCGTGATCGCCTCGTTCGGCATCATCTGCACCATGCTGGTCGCCGTGCAGTTCCACCTGTCGAAGGGCGACCCCTTCGAAAACTGGGAGCTCGCTGCGCTCTACTGCTGCATCTCGGTGCTGGTGTTGCTGGGTGGGCCGGGCCGGCTCTCGCTCGACGCGCTCATTCGCTCGTGGCTGGAGAATCGCGCAACAAGGCGATGAGTTGATCGGTCTTGAGCTTGCCTGCCTCGCGCTTGCCGCTGAGCACACCGGCGATCAGCGCGCGTTTTCGCTCGTGCAGGGTGAGCATCTGCTCCTCGACGGTACCCATCGCGATCAGCCGGTAGATGG
The DNA here is from genome assembly GCA_043773025.1 of Archangium sp. Lineage (GTDB taxonomy): Bacteria > Myxococcota > Myxococcia > Myxococcales > Myxococcaceae > Archangium_A. The sequence goes on along the minus strand of JAYVFP010000110.1, from coordinate 8,053 downwards.
TGACCGGCCTTTTCTGTCCGAGCCGGTGAGCGCGGTCGGAGGCCTGATCCTCAACCGCCGGATTCCACCAGGGATCGAGGTGGATCACGTTCGTCGCCGCGGTCAGGTTCAACCCCACGCCGCCCGCCTTGAGCGAGAGCAGGAAGATCGGCGCGCTGCCATCCTGAAACTCCCGCACCCGCTCCGTGCGCACCTTGCGCGGAGTGCTGCCGTCGAGCTCCACGTAGCCGATGCTGCGTGCGTCGAGCGCTTCCTTCACCAGCGCGAGGTGCGAGGTGAACTGACTGAACACCAGCGCCCGCTGACCTTCCGCGCGCAGCTCTTCGATGAGCTCGAGCAGCCGGCTCAGCTTCGACGAGACGATCTGCGAGTTCTCCACGTGCAGCCGCGGGTGTGAGGCGACCAGGCGAAGTCGGGTGAGGAGCGCGAGCACCTGCACCCGTCGCTCCTGATCCTTCATCACCCTCTTTGGAGTCTCGAGATCGGACAGCGCGGCCAGCCGGGTGTCTTCGTACAGCTCCCACTCAGGCGTGGAGAGCACCACCGGCACGCGCACCTCGGTCCGCGACGGCAGCTCGGTCTCGACCTCGGCCTTGGTTCGCCGCAGAAGAAACGGCTCGAGAATGCGGGCGAGCGCGGGCGCGGCCGTCGGGTCGGTCTGCGTCTCGATCGGAATGGCGAAACGCGCCCGAAATGATTCCCAATTCGAGAGCAGCGGGGGAAAGACCAGCGCGAAGAGCGCCCACAGCTCACCGAGGTGGTTCTCGATGGGCGTGCCCGAGAGCGCGACGCGGAACGCGGCCTTGATCGCCTTGGCGGCGAGGAAACGCTGGGTGTGCGCGTTCTTCAGGTTCTGCGCTTCGTCGAAGACGACGGTGGCGAACTGCCGGCCCGCGAGCGGCTTCGCGTCGCGCACCAGCAACCCGTAGCTGAGCACCAGCACGTCACCGGGCCCCAGCTTCTGAGCGCGATCGTCGAGGTCAGCGTAGAGGTGCAGCTTCAGCGAAGGTGCAAACCGCGCCGCTTCTTCTTTCCAATTGAAGGCGACCGAGGTGGGCGCGACGACGAGCGCAGGTCCCTCCGCGGCGCGGGATAGGAGCAACGTCAGCGCCTGCACCGTCTTGCCCAGGCCCATGTCGTCGGCCAGCACCGCGCCCGCACCCATCGCCGCCAGGCGGGAGAGCCACTGGTAGCCTTCGAGCTGGTACGGCCGCAGCTTCGCCTTGAGCCCGCGCGGGAGCTTCGGCTCGAGCTTGCGTGCACCCTCGATGCGGTCTGCCAGCTTCTTCCACGCGGAATCCGTCTCGAGCGTGGCGCCCGCGGCCTCGAGCGACTTGAGGGCCTCTGTCGCGGCGGGGCCAACCAACAAGCCCTGCTTCGTCACATGAACGTGATCCGCCACGCGCTCGAGGTGACGCCGGAGCACTTCGTTCAGCTCGACGTACGTGTGCGCCTCGACCTGCACCCAACGCGATTTCCGGCGTGCGGCATCGAGCAACCGCGCGAGCTCGACACGTTCTCCTTCGACGCTGAGCGAACCCAGGACCCCGAACCACTCGAGGTCGTTCTTCACCGTCACCTTGAGCGCACGCGGGCCGGTACCGCCGAGGCTGCGCAGCGGAGTGCCTACCCATTCCAACTCAGGCGCGATGGTGCGTCGCGAACACGCCTCGACCAGCGTCAACGCGTCTTCGGCGTGCTCCAAGCGGAAGTGAAACGGAAAGTCCTCGAGCAGTTCAGCCTTCGACAAGGGCAGTTCCTTGCAGAGCGCTTCAGCGAAGGTGACCTCGGCCTTGAGATCACGAACCGCGTGCACCGCCTTCTCACCCCGGCGCAGGTGCACATCACGCGCACCGACCCCTGGCAGCATCGCGGCCGCATCGGGCAGCGCACGCACGCGTACTTCGATTTCGACGGCGCCCTGGGGTCTCGCCTCGAGCCGAAGCACTGCGAGCAGCGTGGGCGGCACCGACTCACCGAGCACACTGCGCGGCATCGCGACCGGCAGCCGCTGCGCCCACTTCGAGAGCGACTCGAGCAGCGGGCCGTGACTCTCGGGCGGGAAGACGGCGTTCTCTTTCTGCAACACGCCGAGCAGCTCACGCAGCTCAGGTTTCACGTCGAGCAGGGTCAGCTGACGTGGACCTTCATCCCAGAGGAAAAGGATCTCCTGCGGGCGCGCGCGGCGGACACGATCTGCAAGGTACGGCGGGAGCACAGCGCCTTCGAGCCCCGCACTCACCCTCACCGAGCCCAGCCGCTCTTCTGCGACGAGCCCGACCTGCGCGCGCTCGATGCGCACGGTGAGCTCAGGCGCACGGTCGAGCACGGCGCGCGGATGATCGATGAGACCTTCGAGCAAAGCGCGTGAGGCGGGCTCGTCATCATCAGGCAGCAGCGGTGCGAGCCGGGAATCGATGAGCGGCAGCGCGAAATCGTGCAGCAGCTCTTTGCGGGTGACCGCGCGCGCACCGACCCACGCGGTGACTCGAACTGCTTCGGTGATCTGCAGTCGCCAATGCACTTCAGCGCCGGTGGTGACGGGTGTGCTGGTCGCGAGCGCTTCGTCGAGCCTGGCCAGCGTGCGTTGCCAGGCGGGTCGGGCGAGCTCCTCGAGCTCCTTCGTGGGAGCAGACCGCAGCCACAGCAGCGCCGTGTCGATCGCCGCGAGCACGTGCACGCACGGGCTCATTGCGCAGGTGCAATCGAAACGCAGCGCCCCGGCCAGCAACGTGAGCTTCACCTCGGCTCGCCCGAAGCCTCCACCCGATCGCAGCGCCTGCTCGGTGGGCAGCAAATCTTTGAAACGAAAGCCGGGCAGGGCGCGTTCAAGCGTGAGGTCATCGAGGCGCAGCGCTTCGTTCACCCGGGGCGCGACGGCTTCGGGGACTCGCTTGCGCAGCTCGAGCAACCGCTCGTAAACACGTGCTCCCTCCACTCCGCTCCTCAGGAACAGGCCACCCCCGTTCGCATCGAGCGCAGTCGAGATGCCACCTGCTGCGCGAGCAAAGGAAATCCCTCGACTTCGCTCGGGATGACCGGTTGGTTGTTCCTTCGGGTGAAGCCGGTCCCTGCTCGGGAGGAACGGTGAGGCGATGCGCTCCGCCACTTCCGCCCGCGCACGATCCGCCGCGACACTTTCGTTCTCGATGAACGCGGCCACCACACCCGGCAACACGTCTCTGAGCGGCGAAGGCGCCAGCCACTCCTTCGAACGCGCGATCAACTCATCGCAGCCGAGATCCGTCAGCCGGCGGCGCGCACCGACCGAACGCAGTTGCTTCCACAACGAAGGATCGATCCCCGGCGCGACCGCCTCGAGATTGAACCGCGCGACGTGCGTCAGGCCGTGTTGCTCGAGCCACGCAAACAACGCTGCGCGCGTCTCGAAGGTCATTGCGTTCAGTTCAATCCGAAGTGGCCCAGCGTGGCGCTCTGGTCGAACGCTTCGGAGTAACGGGCGAGCTGTTCCATCGTCGGTCTCGGGGGCGGCACGGTGCGGCTCTATTATAGGGGTCGTATGAACTACAGGCGTTTGGGCAAGACAGGTCTCAAGGTCAGCGAACTCTCCCTGGGCTCGTGGGTGACGTACGGCGGGCAGGTCGGAGACGAAGCGGCGAAGGTCTGCATGGTGGCCGCCTACGAGGCGGGCGTGAACTTCTTCGACGGCGCCGAGGTGTACGCGAAGGGCGAAGCCGAACGCTCCATGGGCCGGGTGCTCAAGCAGGTGGGCTGGCGCCGTGAATCGTTGGTGCTCTCCACCAAGATCTTCTGGGGCGGGGAAGGGCCCAATGACGTCGGCCTCTCGCACAAGCACGTGATGGAAGGGTTCCACGGCGCGTTGAAGCGCTGGCAGGTCGACTACCTCGACCTCGCGTTCTGCCATCGCCCCGATCCCAACACGCCCATCGAAGAGACCGTGCGCGCGTTCGACATCCTCATCAAGCAGGGCAAGCTCTTCTATTGGGGCACCAGCGAGTGGAGTGCGCCCGAGATCATCACCGCCATCAAGGTCGCTCGTGAACATGGCCTTACGCCGCCGGTGATGGAGCAGCCGCAGTACAGCCTGCTCGCGCGATCGCGCTTCGAAGTCGAGTACCAGAAGGTGTTCGCTGAGTACGGCTACGGCTCGACCATCTGGAGCCCGCTGGCGTCAGGGGTATTGTCAGGCAAGTACGACGCCGGGGTGCCCGAAGGCTCGCGCTTCGCGCAGCAGAACTACGCGTGGCTCAAAGACAAGATGGTGACCAAAGAGATCATCGACAAGGTCAAGCAGCTCGAGCCCATCGCGAAGGAGCTCGGCGTCACCCGCGCGCAGCTCGCCCTCGCGTGGTGCCTCAAGAACCCCAACGTCTCCACGGTGATCACCGGCGCGACGAAGCCGGAGCAGGTGACCGAGAACATGAAGGCGCTCGGGGTGGTGGAAAAACTTTCCCCCGAGCTGATGAAACGCATCGAAGCGCTGTTTCCAGTCACGGCATGACGGTGCGCACCGTGAACTTCGGCTGCGCGGCGATCGCCTTCTTCACCGAGCACTGCTCTACCACCTGCACCACGGCCTCCCGGTAGCGCGCGGGAAAATCCAGGGGCAGCTCGATGTCCAGGTCCACCCCCTGCATCACGCCGTGCTCGTCGAGCGCTACCCGCTCGTGAATGCGAATGCCCTCGAAGGGGATCTTCCTGGCCGCGCAGAAGCCCTGCACGAAGATGCCCGCGCAGGTTCCAATCGAGGCCAGGAACAGTTCGAACGGCGAGGCCGCGGTGTCGCCGCCTCCGTTGTCGAGCGGTTGATCGGTGTGAATCACATGCTGCCCGATGTGCGCGTCGACACGTCGTCCACCGGGCAGGGTGATCTTCAGCTCACGGGTGACCGCCATTGCGGGCCTCCGTTGCGGTCGTCAGCCCGACCAGCCGATAGAGCGGGCAGAAGCCGTTCGCCGCGGTCAGCAAGGGAATGAGCCCCAGCCAGCCCCAGCCCGTCTGTGGGCCCACGAAGACCAGCGAGATCGCGCCCAGCCCCACGACAGCCCGCAGCACCCGATCCACGCGCCCCATGTTGCGGGGGGTGGGGGTGGTTCGAGAGCACTGGCACCTGCGGTCTGCAGGGACCCCGGCCATCACTGCATCGACGTGCGCCCCGCAACCGGCCCAGGTCGTCTTGCTGCACTTTTCACAGTTGGTTTGTCTGCACATGCAGGGGAGAGCCCGTGCGGTCGAAAACGATTCGCGGTTGATTCACCGGCATGGATGGCGACGACGCCTTGCTCCAACGTGCCCGCACCGGAAAGCTCGAACCCCTGCTCAAGCGGTGGGAGCCGCGCCTCGATCGCTTCGGCCTGCGCTCGGGGGTTACTGGTTGAGCGCGGCCTTCGGGCGGAGGATGTAGACCTCGTTTCCGCCGACTTCGAAGTTCCGCTTTGCGGGGTTGTACGTGCCGCCCTCGACCCAGTTCGCACCTTCCGCCTCGTAGGCCGCATCGCGGTGCGCGCCGATGGACTTGAAGGGCTCGACGCTGGTGACGATCTCCACGTGCGCGGTCGCGTCGCCCGAGGCCGGGTAGTCGCGCACCACGATGTCGCCCGGCTTCATCTGCGAGGGGTCGGTGATGCGCTCGAAGAGGTTGGTGAAGCTCGGCCACTTCTCGGCGCTCGCGTAGTGCACCGTGCCGTCGGCCATCGCCCAGGTGGGCGCCTTGACTCCGGCCTGGGTGAGCGCGTCACCGACGAACTGGTTGCACTTCCAGTTGTTCTTGAGCCAGCCCGGCTGCGAGACGCCCGGGGTCTTGTTGCCCGACAGACCCTTGAGCGGACTGGTGGGCGCGTTGTCGTAGCCGTACGCGGTGCTCTGCTTGGAGGCGCGATCAGCGGCGGCATCGAGGATCTTCGAGGCGAACTTACCTTCGCTGGTGGGCACGACGCCGCCCGCGGCAGAGACGAGCGCCTGGAACACCTGGCCGGCCTTGCCCGCGTTGTCGAAGCTGGCCGACGAGCCGTTCCGGTCGAAGCCGTCGGTGTGCGCGAACGCCTTGGCGAGCTCAGCGCTGCCCTTGATCCAACCATCGTTGTCGATGTCGCCCTTGGCCTTGAGCTCGGCCACGTTGATGCCCGCAGCTTCCAGCTTCTGCTTCACGCCAGGGGCGTTGAGGTTGATGCCATTGCCCATGGAGCGGGCGAACGTGTTTCGGTCGATTGCGGGCATGCCCCATTGTCGCACCTGGGAACTCCAGGTTGCGAGTTTCTCAAAGGCCGAGAGAAGCAGGAACGCCTACTGCACTTCGATGCAGGTCAACCCATTGGAAGGAGTGCAGTTTTGCCCGATCAAGCACGCGCCGATGCCCTCGAAGTCGACGCAGCGAATCGTGCGGCACTGGTCGTCATTCACGCAGGGCCGGCGCGTGATGGTGCACTCGCCCATGCTGCAGCTCTCGGTCGCGCAGTCTTCGTTCACCTGGCAGCTGCAGAACCCGAACGCGGCGCCTTCCCGCAAGATGCACTGGCCTGCGCACGATCCACTCGTCTGGCCGGGCGGCTTCACGCAGGTGCCGCCGCGCTGGCAGTCGGTGTCTGCGCTGCAAGGAAGAGATGGGTCGCCGGGGCACGCCAGGTTCGCGTTGCACTGCCAGCGGGTGAACACCACGCGGATGTCGCGGCAGCCGTAACCACGCGGGCACTGCTGACCTGCGCTGCAATCAGCGCCGCAGTAGGTCGAGGACGTGCGCGTATCGGTGATGCAGAAATTCGGGCCGCGGCCACAGGTGTCGATGCCGCCACCTGAAGTGCAGCGTGCGCAGTACGGTCGGCGATCGAAGTCGTAGTCGCTGAAGCACTGGTTGCGCGTCACGCCCGCGTCTTGCGGAATGCCGCACAGCTCGCCGTAGCGGCAGAAGTTCTCGTTGCTGCAGAAGTTCTGATCACACGTCCCGATGGCGCAGCGCGCGAGCTCTTCAGGCGTACTGCCCGTGCAGGCGCAAGGCACGTCGCCACAGCGGCAGCTCGTTCCCGCGCAGTCACCATCGCGTCGGCAGCCGGGCTGACAGCTTCCACGCGTCGTCTCGCAGACCTGGCCCAGCTCACACTGAATGTCAGAGGTGCAGCGCCCCGCGGGCACGCACTGGCCGCTGCCGGTCTCGCAGTAGGTGGCCGAGTCGGCGCATTCCTGATTCGAGGTGCAGCCTGAACGATCCTGGCAGAAGCCGGCGGTGTTGCAGAACTGCGCGCCGGGGCACGCTTGATCGGTGCGGCAGTAGCAGACGCCGGTCTGGGTCTCGCATTGGTACGCGCTGGTGGGCGAGCCGCAGTCGGAGTCTTCCCGGCAACCGTTCTCCCTGAGCCGTTCTTTCGGGCACCCGCTCAGCGCGAGGGCGGCGAGGAAGACGAGAGCAGGCCGCATGGAATTAGAGCTGACCGCCATCGGGTTCAGCCGCACCGGCGTCGGGCACCACGAGCGTGCCCACCTGCGGAGCGATGTCTTCTTCCGGCGTGAACTCGAGCACCTCGAGGTGCGCCTGGCCGGGCAGCCGCATGTTCATCAGCGTGAGCGCCTGGCGATCGGTGGCGTCGAGGATCTGCTGAGAGACAGAGGCCGCGTTCACCGGTTGGCTGGTGAAGAACACGAAGACGCGCACCGGGCCTTCGTTGAGCGGCATCTTGTACGGGTGGCCGCCGATCGGCCGGCCTGCCGCGCACTCGTACGACTGGTTGCTGCGTGACATCGTCAGCTGGCGGGTCAGCCCCCTGCGCGAGACGGTGTACGCGAGGCAGTACCCGTGCTGGCCCTCGGCCGGAATGATCTCGAACGTCGTTCCGCCCGTGCGCGCGAGGGAAGCGCGCTTGCTCGACGTCGCGGGCGAAGGTTTCTCACAGGCTGCGGTGGCCATCAGCGCACCAACGACGAGGAGTGAACGCATACGGGTGACCTTCACATGTCTGCGGCTGGGTGTCTCGCGCACCAGGTGGCATCTCGACTGCGCTCGCAGGGTTGATCGAAATAACGAACGGACACCGCTCATCCCGAGAGCAGTCGAGGGATTGCCTCTCCTTCGCACTGCAAGTGC
>JAYVFP010000109.1:0-14845 GCA_043773025.1 Archangium sp. | reverse complement strand
AGTCGAGGGGGCACTTACCGCCCGAAGGCGAGGTAATCCCTCGACTCCGCTCGGGATGAACGGTGGGCGCTCCTTATTTCGAAAAAACCCTGCGAGCGCAGTCGAGGGATTGACTCTCCCTCGCACTGCAAGTGCCCCCTCGACTGGGCTCGGGGAGACCGGTGGGCGCTACCAAAGTTGACCTTCGATCCTTGCCAGAGCCTGCGAAACAGAGACGAAGTCGCCGTCGTTCGCCGCGCTGATCAAGACGCCCGCCTCGGTCACCCCGCGTCGAGCGAGCTCCGCGTCGGCCTCTTCCCAGCTCCACTCGAGCGGAATCCCGAAGTCCTCGCGGAGCCGCTTCCGGAACTCCGCCTTCAGCGAGCCGACCAGCTCGGCGTCTACGCCCGAGTTGCGAGTCAGTGAAGCCATCGCCTTGACGTACTCGAGCGACGACCGATGCCAGCTCGGCGGCGCATCACGAGCCGGCCCCAAACGCATTCCGCGAGCCATCAGAAACAGCACCGCCAGGAACCCCAGCTGCAGCCCGGTGACGAGCAGATTGACCGGCACCACCGTCGCGCCGCTGTGCAGATGAAACTCATCGAACGCGACCGGTCCCCGCCCCGCGAGGTGTGACCAGAACAGCGCGTTGTCAGCGAGCTCCAACCGCGCGTTCTCCGCGAGATCCGGCCCTGCGGCCAGCCACACTTCGCCCTCGCCGCGCTTCATCCACCAGAGCGCGCCGTCACGGGTCACCGGCACCGCGTGCTCATCGTTCACCGTCAGCGTGCGATCCGCCGAGAGCCGCAACGTCTTGGCGCCCGCCAGCAACCCCGCCGCGAAGGTGACTTGCACGGTGGTCCCGCCCACGTCTTCCAACCCTGGCTCTGTGACCAGCGGCGCAACGGGCCCGGCGAGCACCCAGAGCCACTCATTCATCGCCGGCTGCTGAGCCGCGCGGGGCACCAGGTAGATCAACGTGCCGCCGCCTTCGACGAAGCGCGTGAGCGACTGCACCTCGTCATCACGAATCTCTTCACCCGACGGCGCGGCGATCACCAGCACGCGCGCCTGCGCAGGCAACTGGGTCAGCGGCGCGTCATGGGCGATCACCTGAACGCCGCTCTCCCGCAGCCACGCGGCGAGCGCGCCGAGCCCCCGCGGACCGTTGTTGGTGATGCTGGGAATCGGAGACTCCGAGCCCGGATCTTGTGCGACGACGCTGGCCACGATCGACAGCAACACCAGCGCAGCGAGGACGATCGGGCCCTTTCTCACGGCGCCTGCTCCGTGAGGGTGCGCACGTCATCGAGAAACCGCCGCGCATCGGCTGGAGGCACGGCCTCGAGCGAATAGAAGGCACGATCGAACCACGCGAACAGCGGCGTGACGCGGCCGATCAGCTCGGGCGGTGCACCGCGGGTGGGCAGCTCTTCTGTCAGCTCCCGGTTGGTCTTCACGCGGTCGGGCCGGGCGAAGCGCTGTCGTTCGAGTGAAGAGAGCAACGAGAGCAACGCCTCACGAATGGCTTGCCGGGGCGCGGTGCCGAGCATCGCCTCGGCGCGAGACAGATGCGTGGCGGGATCATCGAGCACCAGCGCAGGCGTCACAGCCACCCGTCGGGGCGGGGCGGCCCTGGCGCGGCGCCGGTTGATGAGGCGCAACGTGACGCCGCCACCGACAATCAGGGCGAGGGTCAGCACCACCACGCGCGTGACGTTCGAGTACGCCTCGGCACCCGAAGACTCGAAGAGGCTCTCGAACCAGTGCCGAAGCTGGGCCAGCAAGGCCTGCAGCGCACCCGTGTTCCGCAGGCGAGCGCGCTCGAAGCCCGGCCGGTCGTAGATCGGCGCGAGCGTGGAGACCTCGAGCTTCTGAGGCGCCGGCTGCGCGAGCAGCTCACAGGCAGCCACCTGACGCTCTTCCGGCAACATCGCCAGGGCCGGATGTTCGCAGTTCGCCGACAACGTCAGCGCGACGACGAGCCAGGTCACGTGCCGAGCGCCAGTTCGAGATCGAGGCCTTCGCGGCGCACCCGCATGTCCGCGTAGAAAAAGGTCTGAAACACGATGTACAGCGGGGCGAGCACCGCCCCCATCACCGACTGCAGCAACTGCAGCGGGATCATCACGTAGAGCGGCACCACGTCGTTGAGCGTGTTGCCCGGCGTGAAGTTCGCACCGAACGCCGCGCCTGCGAACAGCGTGGGCATCGAGGCGACGACGCTCATGATCAACAGCACCGTGCCGACGATGGTGACCAGCACCGTCAGGCGCAGCTTCACGATGCCGCCCGCGCCTTCGTAGACGCGGCCCGAAGAGAGCGCGTCTGCGCGGCGGAAGGTGGCCATCGCGCCGAGCGGTTCGATGGCGATGATCTGCGAGACGAGGATGAAGCGAATGGCGAACCACAGCACCAGGACGATGGTGCCGAAGATCAACGCGAGCGCTGCGAGCACGCCGATCACCGCCGCCAGCGCACGTTGATCGTTGCGGCCCAGCGCCATCGCACCGCCACCCAGGGCTGCTGCGGGCAGGAGCAGCAACACCATCACCACCACGCTCCACGCCATGCTCAAGAAGAAGGCGCCCGCGATGGTGCCCAGCCTCGCCGCCGCATGACGAAACGAGTCACTCGCGTTGGGTTGGCCCTGGTTGATGAGCCTGCTGTACGAGAAGTGCGTCGCCGCCACGCCCGCCACCTGCGCCACGAAGAGCGAGGCCAGGATCGCCAGCATCAGCAGCGAGAGCGAGCCGAACATGTGCGTGAAGACCTGCGCGTTGGGTTGTTTGAGCGCCTCTGGGCTGTTCGCCAACGGGAAGAGCACCCGGGTCACGCCCTGCGTGAGCGCAACCAGCGTGCCTTCGGCCAACTGAAAGCCGAGCAACAACCAGAAGAGCGGCTTCCAATTCGCTCGCCAGAAATTGACGGAGCGATCGATCAGCTCACCAAGGCCCAGCGGGCGGAGCGGGTTCACAGTGGGGGGCAAAGCTACTCCAGCGCGCGCAGCAGGGCTTCCGCTGCGTGAGCCGGGTGGGTGGCGTGCATGATTTCGCCGATCACCGCGACGCCGGCGACGCGGCCCAGCTCTTTCATTCGCTCGACGGTGATGCCTCCGAGCGCGAAGCAGAGCGTGGGCGATTTCTTCGCGAAGGCATGAAAGGCGTGGGCTCCGAGCTCGGGCCGCTCGGGGGCTTTGCTGATGGGGTCGAACACCGGGCTCACCAGCAGCAGGTCGGCGAAGGTCGGCTGGTGCGGTGGATGGCAAGAGGCGCTCAACCAGCGCTTGCCCAGCAGCGGGCGAACGTCTGCGGGGAAGAGCGAACGGTCGGTCACGTGCAGATGCGCGTCGAGGGCCAGCGCAATATCGAGGCGGCCGTTGATGAAGAGCGGGTGTTCGCCGCAGATTTCGCGAAGGCTCGCGGCTTCTTGGTAGAACTGCCGATCGGTGGCGCCGGGGTGGCGGTGTTGCACGGCGATTCCCGGCCCGGCTTGAAGGGCTTCTTTGATGATTTCCAGGACGGGCATCGACCAGTCCGTGATGATCATGAGCTTGAAGGGGAGTGTTGGCCCCTCACCCTGACCCTCTCCCCTGAGGGGAGAGGGAATCACTGGCCGACCAGTCCCGAGAGCGGACTCGAGGCCGACGCGTAGGCCTTCATCGGAATGCGCCCGGCGAGAAAAGCTTCGCGGCCTGCTTCGACCGCGAGCTTCATGGCCTTCGCCATGCGAACGGGCTCTCGGGCTGCCGCGATGGCCGTGTTCATCAAGATACCGTCGATGCCCAGCTCCATCGCGATCGCCGCGTCGCTGGCCGTGCCCACGCCCGCATCGACGATCACCGGCACCTTCACCGTCTCGAGAATGAGCCGGATGTTGTGCGGATTGCGGATGCCCAGGCCCGAGCCAATGGGCGCTGCAAGCGGCATCACGGCTGCGCAGCCCATGTCGGCCAGCTTGCGCGCAGTGATCACGTCGTCGCTCGTGTACGGCAGCACCGTGAAGCCTTCTTTCACCAGCACGCGCGCCGCCTTCAACGTCTCTTCCACGTCGGGGTAGAGCGTCTTCTCGTCACCCAGCACCTCGAGCTTCACCCACTTCGAGAGCCCGAGCTCTTCAGCGAGGCGGCAGGTGCGAATGGCGTCTTCCGCCGTGTAACAACCCGCGGTGTTCGGCAGCAGCTTCATGCGGGTGGTGTCGATCCAATGCAGCAACGACTCTTCGCCCTTCGCCTTCAAGTCGAGGCGGCGCACCGCGACCGTGACCATCTCGGCGCCGGAGATCTCGTGGCACGCCTTCATCACGGCGAGGCTGGGGTACTTGCCGGTGCCGACGATGAGCCGGCTCTGGAAGGTCGTCTCTGCGATGGTAAAGGGCTTCATTTCATCCGCCTCCGACGAAGGTGACGATCTCGACCTGATCCCCCGGCCTCAACGCGGTCTGGGCGTGGCGTGATTTCACCACCACCTCGGCGTTTACCTCGACGGCCACGCGCGGCGCCTTGATCTCCAACAAGGTGAGGAGCGTGGCCACGGTGAGGCCGTCGGGAAGTTCTCGGGGTTGGCCGTTGATCTGGAGCTGCATGACGTTGAATTCCTGCGCCGCTCACCCTACACGAACTTCCCATGGCCGCGCCGGTGGACATTGGGGAACTCCATCGCCGCGTGGCGGTGGCCGACGGACACGCTGACTCTTTGATGTGGAACCGCGATTTGAACTGCGCTTCTGAGCAGGGCCACGTCGACTTTCCCCGGCTGAAGGAAGCGGGCGTGAAGATTCAGTGCTTCACGGTGGTGACGCGCGGCCTGCCCGTCATCGATGGGTTCTCTTTGTTCGCGATGAAGCAGGGCTGGCCCCGGCACGCCCGCGCCGATGAGTGGAGCCGTTGCACTTTTCAAGTCGAGCGCCTGGCTGAGTACTGCCGCGAGTCGAAGGGCAACGCGTCGATCGCGGCGAGCGCCACGCAGCTCGAGGCGAACCTGGCCTGCGGGAAGCTGTCGGCGGTGCTGGGCATCGAAGGCGGGCATGCGCTGGGCGGCAAGGTCGAGCGCGTCGCCGAGCTGTACGAACGCGGCGTGCGGTTCATGTCGTTGAGTCACTTGTCGAACAACGAGCTGGGTGGCACCTCGACGCCGATGTTCGGCAACAAGCCGCTCACCCCGTACGGCCGCGATGTGCTCGACGCGATGGGCGAGGTGGGCATGCTGGTCGATGTCGCGCATGCCTCTGCGTCGATGCTTCCCGAGCTGCTCTCGCACCCGAAGGCGCGGGTGTTCTGCAGTCACGCGGGCGTGCAGGGCGCGACGCCGTTGTGGCGAAACTTGTCCGATGCGGTCTGTCGAAAGATCGCGGACAAGGGTGGGGTGGTGGGGATCATCTTCGCGCCGCAGTTCGTGGGCGGGCGCACGATGAAGCACGTGGTGCGGCACGTGGCGCATGCCCTCGAGGTGATGGGTGAGGATGGCGTGGCGTTCGGCAGCGACTTCGACGGGATGATTCCGTTGCCGCAGGGCATGAGGGATGTGCGGGATCTGCCGAAGCTCACCGCAGCGCTGCTGGAACACGGCATTCCGGTGCGCGTGGTCGAGAAGGTGCTCGGGGAGAACTACCGGCGGTTCTTCGGCGAGACGTTCTGAAGCACGAGGGTCTTTGGAAATAGGAATCGGGTTCCATCACCGGCCTCCCCGAGCCCAGTCGAGGGGGCACTCGTCCTTTCGTTTGACTCGGATCGCAGCGGCGAAGATAGTCCGCGCCTCGGCCGCCTCTCGCCAAACGACCCTCATGCGCCTCCAGATTCAGCTCGCCCTCGTCGCTGTTCTTTCCGTCTTCTCCTTCGGCTGCGGCACGCCTGTGAACGGAGACACCTGCAACGCGACGGGTTTCCTCTGTGAATCGGCTGCCAGCGCGCTCGAATGCCGCGTCGGCAAGTGGACCTCGCTGCCTTGCAAGGGCATGAACGGCTGCAAGCGCGAAGGCGACATCGTCAAGTGCGACATGACCGGCAACGCCGAAGGTGACGCCTGCGCTTCGTCTGCTGAAGGCAAGGGCCTGTGCACCGCTGACGGTCAGGGCACGCTCGAGTGTCGCGACGGCAAGCTCGCCAAGACGAACACCTGCCGCACGTGTTCGGTCAGCGGCGACCTCGTCACCTGCCAGCCGTAAGCAGCGACGCGACGAAGTGCTCGATGAGGGCCGAGAACTCTTCCGGCCTCTCGAGGTTGCTCAAGTGACCCGCGCCCTCGATCACCTCGAGGGTCGAACCCGCGACCAGTGACTGCATCGCCTTCGCCTTCTCGACGGGCGTGATCTGATCTTCCGCGCCCACGATGATCGAACACGACCCTGAAAACCGGCTCAGAATGTCCTTCCCGTCGATCCGGCTGGCCATGCCGCGCGAAGCCGCCGCGACCGCTTGCGGTGACTGCGCGAGCATCAGCTCTTCCACGCGCGCCTTCGTCTGGGGCGACACGTTGGCGGCCATCAACTTCGGCAACATCCCACTCACGAGGCCGCTCACGCCGTTCTTCTCGACGTCGAGCGCCGTCGTTTCTCTTCGCGCACGGCCCGCTTCGTCATCGGCGGTCGACTGCGTGTCGCTGAGCACCAGCCCCTGCACGCGACCTGGGTCGAGTCGGGTCAACGCGATGGCCACGTAGCCACCCATCGAGAGCCCCCCGACCAGCGCGCTCTGAATTCCCAGGGCGTCGAGCAGCGCGAGCCCGTCTTCTGCCATCGCCTCCATCGTCGAGACGCCTGGCCCAGGTGCGCTCTGCCCGAAGCCGCGGTGATCCGGCGCCAGCAGCCGCACGCCTTTCGGGGGTGACGCCAACTGTGGCCAGAAGCCCTGACTGGTGAAGGGAAACCCGTGGAAGAGCAGCAGCGGCACACCCTCACCGCGGTCTTCGTAGAAATACGAGCGGCCCTGCAGAGAAAGGGTGGGCATCAGATCCAATCCTTGTGGCGGAACCAGAGCGTCATCACCAGCGGCAGCACGATGACCATGCCGAGCATGATCTCGAAGAAAAGGAGCCCGCCGACCTGATCGAAGTTCTGCCCGAAGAAACCGACGATGAACGACAGCGGCAGGAAGATGGCCGAGAAGATCGTCAGCTGCTTGGTGATGTCGTTGGTTCGGTTGGCGACCTGTGAGAGGTACGCCTCGACCACGTTGCCCACCAGATCGCGCGCGGCCTCGAGCTGCTCGTAGATGCGCACCAGGTGATCGAACACGTCGCGAAAGTAGATGGCCGTGCGCTCCTGCACCTGGGGCACGCCGCGGCGAGCCAGCAGGCCCACGATGTCTCGTTGCGGCGAGAGCACCCGGCGCACCATCACCAGCGCGCGTTTGAGCTCGAAGGTCTCCTGCAGCATCGAGCGGGTGGGGTAGCTGGCGAAGATGCGCTCCTCGAGGTCTTCCAGCGCCTCGTTGAAACAATCGAGCAGGGGAAAGTTGCGGTCGACCAGCGCGTCGGCCAGCAGATACATCACGAAGTCCACCCCGCGCCCCAGCGTATTGGCAGGGTCGGCCGCCAGGCGTTTGTGGGTCTGCTCGATCGCCATGTGCTGCCGGGCGTGCACCGTGATGAGCCAGTCGGCCCCCACGAAGAAATGGAGCTCGTGCATCTCGAGATCGGTCCACTTCTCGGTGGGTGTGGAGAAGCTCTGCAACACGAGGAACTGGTGGTCGCCGTATTCCTCGAGCTTGGGCCGCTGATCGAGGTGCAGGCAGTCTTCGATGGCCAGCTTGTGCAGGCCAAACCGTTCGCCCAGTTTGGTGAGCACTTCTTCGGTGGGCTCGAGCACGTCGATCCACTTGTGCCCGGGAATGGCCAGCAACGACTCATCACCATCGAGGAGGCGGCCGTTGTCGTACACGCGCACACGCAGCATCCGTTCTGGCTAGCAGATCTTTTTGCGCCGGTATCGTATTGAGGCCTCGTGCAGTCGCTGCCCCCCAAACTCGAAGTCCTCATCTCTTCGGATCCCGACCCCGATTTCGGAGCCCGGACTCACATGGTGAGCCTGGCCGCGGGCCGCGCGATCCAGGCGATGGGTGAGTTGGACCTCATTCAGTACGAAGAGCCCGACGTCGACGGCTCGGCCGACCTGTCCATGTGGGAGACCGTGGCGCCCCTCATCGGCACCACGATCAGCGAGGTGAACACGCTGTGCGCGCAGATCGAGGCGAGCTTTCCGCCCGGCGAGTTTCTGGTCGACCAGCGCCCGCTCGCGGTCAACGAGTCTTTCCAGTCGGCGTCCACCGAGCTGCGGTCCGAGGTGATGAACTTCGGCATGCGGGTCCGTGATCCCGCGGTGGTCGGCGACAGGTGGAACTTGATCACCGAGCTGCAGATCTTCCGGTTCAAGTTCCGCGATCGCATCGGGAAGATGGTGTGGGAAGCCGCCACCGCCTTCGGTGAGTGCAAACGCAGCGAGGTCGAGCCCGGCTACGACGAGGCGCTCAAGTCGACCCTGGTGGTGCGCGCGATGAGCGCCGACCTGCGCCGGCTCATGCGGGTGCGCATTCACAAGGTGAGCGAAGCGGCGCCGCTCGAGATGCTGGCCCAGGCGCAGCAGATGGAAAAAGAGCTCAACGCCTACGGCCGCACCGCCGCGTGGCGAGCCCTGCGCGCGCAGGACAAGAAGGGCATCCTCGAGTTCCGCTTCAACCTGCGTCAGTTGATCAACGCGGGCGCGCCTTCGAAGATAGAGCTGCTCTCGCTGCTCGAGCCCTTCGTGGAGTTCGTCGACGGCTTCGGCGGCATCAGCCGGCGCGAGATCCTGGTGCAGCACGACCAGGAGATCCTCGCGTCGGTCGGCGTGGTGCTCGAGCGCGGCATGAACCTCGAGCGCTACGAGGAGCGCCTGGCTGCCTTCAAAGAGGCGCTCGACGCAGGCCAGAACCTCTACGGCCGCTCGTCCGACTTCGACGTCTTTTTGCGCAACCAGCGCAAAGCCCTGCCGCAGCCCGAAGCACTGCCCGAGCAACTGGAGCAGTTCCTCGTACAGATCGCCGGCCTCTCGCAGTATTGAGGCGCGTGCCCAGCAGCGCTTCAGCCAAGCGGAAGAAGCCCGAAGTCGGAGGCGAGTTGACCCCGCTCACCCAGGCCGACCTGTCGCGCGTAGAAGCGGTCTTCACCGACGTCGACGGCACCCTGACCACCAAAGGCAAGCTCACCTCGGCGACCCTGCGGGCCATCGAGTGGCTCAACGCGCACCACGTGAAGGTGGTGTTGGTGAGCGGGCGGCCGGCAGGGTGGGGCGAGGCGTGGATCCGCCAGTGGCCGGTGGCCGGGGCCATCATGGAGAACGGCGCGCTGCACTTTGCCTGGCGCGGTCAACGGCTGGTGAAGACCTACGCCCAGCCCCCGAGGCAGCGCGTCAGCGATCGCCAGAAGCTCTACGCGCACGTGCAGGCGGCCCTCGAACACGTGCCGGGGGCGCGGTTGTCGAGCGACTCCGTGTACACCGAGGTCGATCTCGCCATCGACTACGCCGAAGACGCTTCGTTGGGGCCGGCCGCCGCTGACGCGCTCGAGACCTTCCTTCAGAAACGCGGCGTCACCGCCGTGCGCAGCTCGGTGCACGTGAACTGCTGGCTGGGGCGCTTCGACAAGCTCTCGGCCGTGCGGCGGTTCGCCGAGCTCGAGTGGAAGAAGACGGTGCGGCCTGACGAGCGCCGCTTCGCCTATGTCGGTGATTCGTTCAACGACGCGCCGATGTTCGGAGCGTTCCCGCTGTCCATCGGAGTGGCCAACGTGCGTGACGTGCTCGAGCAGCTCGCCGCGAAGCCCCGCTTCGTCACCCGCGCGCGTGAAGGCAAAGGCTTCGGCGAAGTCGCCGACGCGATCATGCGTGCCCGCAGGAGAACCACATGAGTCATCTGGTCAAAGTCGCCGTCAAGCCGGGCCTGGGCCGTCACATTCGTGCGGGCCACCCCTGGGTGTTCAAGAAGGCCATCGAGAATCCCCCCCGCATTCCAATCGGCGCGGTGGTCGATCTCACCGACGAGGGGCGCTTCGCAGGGCGAGGCTATTGGGATCCGCTCTCTGCCATCGCGGTGCGCGTGCTCACCACCAACCCGCACGAGACCATCGACGCCGACTTCTTCGAGCGCAAGGTGCAGCAGGCGCTCCGTTCGCGGCACCAGATGATCGACTTCGCGGGCACCAACGCGTACCGGCTCATTCACGGCGAAGGTGATGGGCTGCCCGGCGTGATCGTCGATCTCTACGACGGCTTCGCGGTGATGAAGCTGTACTCAGCGGGCCTGACGCCGCACCGCCCGATGATCGTCGAGGCGCTCGAAAAGATGGTGCCCGGCCTCAAGGGCGTGGTGGGCCGTGACGAGGTGGGCCGCGACGACGCCGACGTCGACACCGAGAAGGGCAACGGCAAGGTGCTCGCAGGGGCCGAAGCGCCGCAGCCGCTGCAGATCCTCGAGCACGGCGCGCGGTTCCTGGTCGACGTCTACGCAGGTCAGAAGACCGGCTTCTTCCTCGATCAGCGCGAGAACCGGCACATGATGCGCCGCATCTCGAAGGATCTCGAGGTGCTCAACTGCTTCGGCTTCACCGGCGGCTTCTCGGTCAACGCGGCCCTGGGCGGGGCCAGCAGCGTGTTCACCGTCGATCAAGACGCCGACGCGATCGCGCTGGCCCGCGAGAACTTCACGCTCAACGGTCTCAACGCCAGCCAGCACGACTTCCTCGCCGCCGATGCGTTCGAGCTGCTGGAGTCGTTCAAGAAAGAAGGCCGGAAGTTCGACCTGATCATCCTCGACCCGCCCGCCTTCGCGAAGAGCCAGAAGGCGGTGGAAAGCGCGCTCGATGGCTACGCGTCGCTCAACCGCCAGGCGCTCGCTGTCCTCAGACCTGGGGGTTTGTTGTGCACCGCCAGTTGCTCCGCGCGTGTCAGCCCAGAAGCGTTCTTTGATGCGGTCAAAGACGGGGCGCACAACGCGGGCGTCGATCTGGCGTTGGTCGAAGAGCGTTACCAGCCTCCGGATCATCCGGTTCGGCTGCAGTTTCGCGAGGGTAAGTACCTCAAGTTCTTCGTGCTTCGCGCGCGTTGAGCCGGGGTCGCCAGATTCTTTGCACACACCCTTCGGGCCCTGTGTCTTCAAGGCCGAAGCGGTTGACTTCACCCCGGCCCTACGCCAAACGGCGCCAGACTTAAGGCCGGTCTCAACTCACAAGGGATATATAAATGCGTTCCATGAAGCTCGCTGCACTCGGCGCTCTCTCGTTGATCAGCCTCGCCGGCTGTCTTCAGGGCCAGCCCCGGCTCTACCGCGTCGCGCTGGACGAGACGCCTGTTCTAACCGTCAACACGCCGACCTGTTTCCGGAACAGCGAGTTGCCGCAGGGCCGCAACAACACCACCGAACAGAACTACCGCTCGGAAGACGAGTGGGTGATTTGGAATGGTGTCGACCAGACCGAGTACCTCGACCTGGGCACGCAGGCGTGGACGCTGGGCAACGCTCCGACGATCCGGGTCACGGATCTCATCGAGGGCACCAACAAGGTCTTCAACGCCTCGCGCAACGTTCAGACCCCCGTGTCTGACCAGTACCTCGAGCTGCGCCAGACCACCGTCTCGGCCACGTTCGACGACTACTCGGCAGTGCCCGTCGGCACGGTCTCCCTCAACGCGCAGTTTGCATGCACCAAGGTCCGCGGCGACTGCCCCACCGGCCTGAACCTCGCCCAAGATGCGGCCAGCTGCACCGCCAACCTCAAGTTCGTCGCGCGCCGCATCGACGTGCAGCAGCTCACCGCCTACAACAACAACCCGTAATTTTCGGGTCGTGAGTCGCGAACGCGGGGGTCCTGGAAACAGGGCTCCCGTTTTTCTTTGGCGGAGTTCTTCATGGTGACGAAAGGCCAGTACCTCGAGCGGCCCACGCTCATCCCGCTCGCCAACGGGCTGGTGCTCGAAGGCGTGTCTCACCGCGGTGAGCTGCGGCCGGGGTTGTTGGTGCTGCCGCCGCCGCCGGTGGAAGGCAGCGGCATGGATCACGTGGTGGGCGCCGAGCTCGCGTACGCCGTCTCGCATCAGGGTCACCCCACGCTGCGTTTCAACTACCGCGGCGTCGGAGGCAGCCAGGGCGAGCCGTCGCGCAGTCCCATGGAGTGGGTGGAAGACGCGGTCGCTGCGCTTCAACTCGCCGTAGATAATTCAGGTGGCCAACCCGTGGTGGTGGCCACCATCGGTGCATCAGATGCGGTGGCCTTGAGACTCTCTGAGCTTCAACCGCTCGCCGGCCTCATCTTGATCAACCCATCGATGGCCCGGCCTTCTGATTTCGAGAGCCGCCCCGCGTTGGCATGGCCGTTGGCGGTGATCATCGCTGAACACGACCCGGGCCAGGACCGTGGTCGCTGGGCCGCGGTGCTGGAGCGCCATGCGGCTGTATTTACGGTGATCCCCGGCGCAACCCGGACGTACCAACGCAATCTCCCCCTCGTCGGCAAGGCGGCAGCCTCGCTTGTCGGGCGGGTGGGTGGACGCCCCGACGCCGTCTGAACCACACTTCTCCCAAGGACTTCATGCTTCTTCGCGGCACGGGGCGGGAACTTGTGTGCAGATCCAATCGTTGTCTCAATCGTTCGTAGCCGCCTGTGCGAGGCCTCCCAATGCGAAAGCTGCTGACGCTGTCGACGGTCGTGATGCTGTCACTCTCTCTGGCCGCCTGTACCCGCGACGCGGAGGGGGGACCTGATCTCAGCCGCCCCGCCTACGTCACGGCCGACCTGCCTGATGACGTGAGCGCCCGCGTACCGGGCCGCATCGTCGTCGACTTCGTCGATGGCACCACCAAGGCTGAGTTCGACGAAATGGAAAAGGAGTGGGGGCTCGATCTCGAGTTCAACTCGGAAGAAGAAGGCCCCCAGTCGGCCCTCACCCAGGGCGCGTACGAGGGTGACCTCGAGGCGCTGCTGACGAAGATCAAGTCGAACCCGAAGGTGCAGGCCGCCGAGCCGCTGATGACGGTGAAGAAGAGCGACTTCGTGCCCAACGACCCGATGTACGCGCAGCAGTGGAACCTGAAGGCCATCAACATGGAAAAGGCCTGGGAGACCTCGCGCGGCAAGGGCGTGGTGGTGGCCGTGCTCGACACCGGCATCGCCTTCGAGAACCACGATGACTTCGCGGTGGTGCCTGACCTCGAGGGGCAGAAGTTCGCCGGCGGGTGGGACTTCGTGAACGACGACGAACACGCCAATGACGATCACGGTCACGGCACGCACGTCGCCGGCACGATCGCGCAGGCCACCGACAATGAAGAAGGTGTGGCGGGCGTCGCGTTCGAAGCAACCCTGATGGCGGTGAAGGTGCTCGACCACTTCGGCAGCGGCAACACGGCCGACATCGCCGACGCGATTCACTGGGCGGCTGATCACGGCGCGAAGGTCATCAACATGTCGCTGGGTGGTGGCGGTCGCTCTGAGGTGATGGAGCAGGCCGTCGAGTACGCGCGCGCCAAGGGTGTCGTCGTGGTCTGCGCGGCTGGCAACGGTGGGCGCGGCGTCGTCGAATACCCCGCCGCGTATCCGGGCTCGTTTGCCGTGGCGGCCGTCGGGCCGACCGGTGCGAAGGCGCCATATTCGTCGTGGGGCAAGGAGCTCGACATCGCAGCGCCCGGTGGCGACAAGTCGCAGGGCGAAGCTGCGGGCATCGTGCAGAACACCATCGATCCGCAGGACGTGAGCAAGGGCGTCTATCTCTCGTACCAGGGCACCTCGATGGCCACCCCGCACGTGGCCGGCGTCGCGGCGCTGCTCTATGCGGCGGGCGCGAAGAACCCCGATCAGGTCGAGAAGGCGCTCGTGCTCGGCGCGAAGGTCGCTCCGGGTACGAAGGGCTGGTCGGATCAGTACGGCCACGGGCTGCTCGATGCGCAGGGCGCGCTCGATGCGCTCAAGAAGCTCCGCGCGGCTGACAGCAACGAGCTGCTGCCCGACGAAGTGCTCCTGGCTCAGCAGCAGCCGCAGGTGACCCAGACGGTCGGCGTGTACTCGTACACCGCGCCCAACTGGAACGTGTTCGGCTGGGCCGCGGCGATGCTGGCCTTCGTGCTGCTCACCCTCGGCGCCAAGGAGCGCCCGGGCTACTTGAACGTGATGGCGAAGCCTGGGTTCATCATCCCCCTGCTGCTGAGCACCGTGGGCGCCTTCGCGATTGTGTACCTCGCTGATCCAGGCCCTGCCACCACGGCGATCACGCTGCCGATTCCTGATTGGCTCAACCGCATCATCTTCGGCCGTGGCGCGCTGGCGAACCCCATCATCTACAGCGCTGCGCTCCCGGTGGTCGCTTCGATCTTCGCGGTCAAGTTCAAGGGCATTCGCCCGGTGGTGGGGGGCCTGGCGATCGGCTTCGCGTCGATCCTCGGTTACACGATCTGGGCGAACGCCCCTGCGCTCGCGTGGATGCCGTTCAAGTTCCTCGCGATCCCCTGGCTGGCGATCAACGCACTCATCTGCCTCTTCGTGTCGCGCGCCATGCTCAAGAAAGAGGCGCCATGAAGGTCTGCGGCACGGTGCAGTTCCGCGATCTCGAGACCGGCATCTGGGTGCTCGATGCCGACGACGGCAAGACGTACCTGCTCGCGGGCGGTGACCGGAAGATCAAGAAGAGCGGGGCGCGCATCGAAGCCGAGGGCGAGGTCGACTCTGATTCGGCGACGATCGCGATGGTGGGCCCGCGCTTCGTGGTGAAGCAGTACCGCTTCACCTGAAGACCGGTCATCCCGACGGGGTTGACCGAAATAGAAATGACTCCAATCACCGGTCTCCCCGAGCGCAGTCGAGGGGGCACTTACCGCCCGAAGGCGAGGTAATCCCTCGACTCCGCT
>JAYVFP010000108.1:0-14888 GCA_043773025.1 Archangium sp. | reverse complement strand
CGCCGGAGGCAGCACCCGCGAGGGGAGGGCGACCCGGAGCTCGGCCAGGCGCGCCTGAAGCCTGCTTGCGGGTGGAGTGGAGGCTCCTGATGGTGCGGCGGCCACCGCAGGGGCAGCGGAGCACGTCGGTACCGAAGGTGCGCTGATGCAGCTGGGCCCAGTCCAGCCGCGGCCCGGAGTTCTGGGCTGCCAAGCCTCTTTGACGACGGGCACCTCTTCTTCGTCAGCGTCGCTCCGTACGACCCTTCGTGACGGGGTGCCCCGGGGTATAACTGTGGTTATACTGGGCACATGAAGACGGCGATCTCACTGCCAGATGAAGTGTTCAAGCGGGTCGAGCGCAAGGCGCGTCAGATGGGCGTGTCTCGGAGCGAGTTCTTCGCGCGAGCGGCTGAGCGCCTGCTCGCAGCGCTCAGCGACGAACAAGTGACCGCGTCTTACGATGAGGCTTTTGCCTCCGAAGATCGCGCAGCAGAGGGCTTCCGACGGAAGGCGACTCGTGCGGCCTTGCTGGGGGTGGAATGGAAGGAGTGAACCGCGGGGAGATCTGGTGGGCGGACCTGGCCGAGCCCCGAGGTTCAGAGCCCGGGAGTCGGCGTCCGGTGCTGATCGTTCAGGACGATCTCCTCAACGCCAGCAAGTTGCAGTCGGTGATGGTCGCTCCCCTCACCAGCAACGTGATTCGGGCTCGAGCCATGGGGAATGTCCTGCTGCCGCGTGCGTCCTCGGGGCTCTCGCGAGAGTCGGTCGTGCTTGTCTGTCAGGTGATGACCATCGACAAGGCGTTGCTCACCGAGTTGGTCGGCGTCGTACCGCGGCGGGCGATGCAACAGGTGGACGAAGGCCTCAAGCTCGCGCTCGACCTCAACTGAGCACTCGCGGCATCGCGACCAAAACTCCGACTGGCGCCTTACTGAGGCGGAAGACGTGCGGCGCGGGCTCGCGTGACGTGCCCTCCGCTCGGCGAGCTCCGCGTGAATGCGTTCGCGGTTCACCGGGTTGAACTTCTTGTTCTTCCAGCGCACCCGCGGCGACGAAGTTGTGAAGCGGGGGGCCGCCGCTCATCGGCGTACAGTCTGGATTCGTCAATATGTGGTCCGCAGGCGTTCAAGACTGTCGACGTCGGCGAGGTCCTGCGGCCGGCCAGCTGCACGTTTGTTCTTGAGCAGCGCGTCGAGGCCGATGACCGGGACTGCGCGACCGTCGACGTCGAGCCGGCCGGTCGTCTGGCTGGCGTCTTCGAAGTCGACCGCGGTCGCGGCCGTCAGGATGTCGATGCGCAGCGGCGGCATTCCGAGTTGGATCACCTTGCCCGGCGTCGCGAAATCGTCGGCGTGGATGTCGAGCGCTGACAACGGCGCGCCGAACGTCTCGAGCGCACGCATCACCCTGGCGGCGTTCTCGTGGGTCGGCCTGACGAGGACATCGATGTCCTTCGTGGCACGCACGTGGCCGTGATGCGCGACGGCATAGCCACCGATGATCATGAACTCGGCCTTTGCGTCGGTCAGGCAGACCAGCACGTCGCGGAAGTCTGCCGGGAGCTTCACGGCACTTCACCCAACAGTCTCACCCGGCCAGGCCATTGCGCACGCGGCAGCGACGGCCACGGTTGACCGGTCATCGCCCAGGCCGCCTCGGTGAGCTCGACCAACAGCGAGATCCGTTCCGCCGACGTCTGAGGAGGTGCCTCTGCGGGTTCCTTTTCGCCGAGCGCGAGGACGCGACCGGTCATTTGACCGCGATTCGCAGCGCGAAGCTTGCGGGCGGCAGCTTCATCATCGGCAGCGGAGAACGTCATGCGAAGAGTGTAGCGCACAGCAGGGGTCATGCGTCCCGACGGCCCCATCCGTAGCGCCGGTGAGCGGGCAAGGGCGCCACGAGCGTTGCGTCGACGGTGACCGCGGTGTTGGGCCCCGAATACGTTCATCCTGAGCGGAGTCGAGGGATTGCCTGTTCTTCGCACTGCAAGTGCCCCCTCGACTCAGCTCGGGGAGACCGGTGATTGGAGTCATTTCTATTTCCGCCAACCCGCTCGGGGTGACCGGTCACCGTTCCCATCGAGCGAAGTCGAGATGCCACTTGGCCTCACGCGTACGGCATGATGGATGACTCCTTCGCGGAAGTTTTCGAGAACTGAGGCCGATGATTCGTTCGACGTTCGTGCTGGGCCTGTTCGCGCTGCTCTGCGGCTGCGCGCACGTCGCGCCGGAGTGCGCCACGCACGCGGGTACGCCCTGGCTGGAGCTCAGCTCCCAGCACTTCGTGGTGCGCACCAACCTGCCTGCCGAAGAGGCGCGCGCTGCCGCAGTGCAGCTCGAGCGTGCGCGCGCTTCGGTGCTCGCTGCGTTTCCCAACGGCGGCAAGACCTCGGCTGAGCCGCTGGAGGTGGTGGTCTTCGCCCGCACCGCGCAGCTGCAGGACCTCTCCGGAGATCCGCTGCTCAACGCCGCGCTCGTTCATGACTGGCGCGGGCCGATGCTGCTGACCGCCAGCACCGCCGCGCTCATCGAGTCGACACAGCTGCGGCTGACGCTTCATGAGCTGGCGCATCACGCCTCGGCGCGTGCGCTTCGCCGGTGGCCGCGGTGGTTCGAGGAGGGGCTCGCGGTGTATCTGGAGACCATCACCATCGACCTTGAGAAGAAGCTCGCGGTGCGGGGGGCGGCGCATCAGCTCAAGCTCGGTGAGGTGATGCGGTGGGGTGTGCTCCCGGTCGCGTCGCTCTGGGCGTGGGACGTCGAGCCCGATTCACTCAACGGCCTCGAGCAGCACCGGGCCGCCAGTGCGTGGTTCTGGGTGCACTTCTTGTTCAATGAACAACGCGGCGCGCTCGACCGGTTCATGCGCAGCCTCGCCGAGGGTGAAGAGCCGCGCAGCGCGTGGGCGGCGGCGATGGGGCAGATGTCTCCTGAGGCGATGGCTCAGGCGGCGAATGAGTACATCGCGAAGGGGCAGACCCGCTCGCAGGTGATGGAACTGGCGCAGCTCAACACGGCGTTCAGCGAGCGCGTGATTCCTGATGCAGAGGTGCATGCGGTGCTCTCTCGCGCCGCGGGTGCGACCGGCGCGTGGCCGCGTGCACGGGCAGAAGCTCGGGCGGCCCTGAAGCTCGGGGCCAATGAGCAGATGGTGCAGGAGCAGAACGTGGTGACTCAGGACACGGCGGAAGGGCGCGTCGAAGCGGCGCGGTTGCTCACCCAATTGCTACCTCGAGATGCGGCGGGGTGGTTGTTGTTGGGGCTCGCGCTGCCGGCGACGGATGCAGAACGAGGTCAGGCGCTCGCGTTGGCGGTGGAGCTCGAGCCGAGGTCGTTCTTTGCGCTCAGTGAGCTGGCGAAGTTCAGGTGCGGGGAGGCGCGGTGCGATGAGGGCGTGGTGCTCGCGGAGAAGGCGGCGGGTCTGGCTCCGGGTGATGCGCGCGTGCAGGCGGCGACCGCGGCGGTGCAGAGGCAGGCGGGGTTGTGCGCGTTGGCGGTGGTCAGCCAGCAGCGGGCCCTCGAGGTGTTGCCTCGGCGCGCGTCGACGGGGTTACGCAAGCAGCTACAGGGCCGGTTGGCCGAGTACCAGCGCTGCCGTTGACCTCTCCCCGCTTCGGAGACTGGTGAAGTAGTGCCTCGACTCCGCTCGGCACGAACGGGACCGGCCGAAATCCGTTCAGCCCGAACGGCCCCTCACCCCGACCCTGAGAGAGTTAGTGGAGGTAGCTGCGTCGCCAACCCGCCAGCTGCCTCGCGACTTCTTTCCGCTCGGCCTCACTCGGATTCCCGGTCAGCCGCAGTCGCTGCTTGTTGAGCACGAACAGCGCTTGATCGAGATTGTCACCGGGCCGCGCCTTCCTCCGCAGCTGCGCCTCCAACTTCGACGTCAGCTCCTGCAGCGCCTGCGCACTGGGCACCGGTCGCGCCTGCTTCGGCACCCGCAGCGTCGGCTTCGGCACAACCGCGTCTGGAATGAACGGTTCAACAATGACCGGCTCCTCAGGCTCGATGAGCTCTTCATCGCTCAACAGCTCCGTCGCCGGCGCGGCCACCACCACTTCCTCTCTCGACATGAAGAACACGCCCACCGCGATGGCCACCACGACGAGCACGAACGGCAGCACTGAGCTCCTCGCGGGCCTGGTCGGCGCCGTGATGAGCATCTGCTCGAGCTCACGTTGCGCCACGGTCGCGTCGACCACGCGCTTCTCGAGCAGCGCTCGAAGAAGCCGGTCGAGCGGCTCGGGGCCCACCGCAGGCGGAGCACCTTCGACTTCTTTCCCCGTCAACAGCGCAAACCCCAGCGCCCCCAGCCCCTGAAGATCCACCTCGCGCGCGGCCCCCTTCGCCAGGCCGAAGTCGATGACCTTCACCGCCCCGTTCACCAGCCACACACTCGACGGCCCCAACAGCCCATGTGTGATCGCCCACGCATGGGCCGCCTGCAGCACGCCTGCGACTTCACTGAGCAGCCGCATCACCTCGCGCGCCTCGAGCGGGCCGCGCTGCAGCAACTGCTCGAGCGACTCACCGTCGAGCCGCTCCATCACCCGGTACCGCCGCTCATCGGGGAGCTGCCCGAACGCCTGCACCTGAGCGATGCCCGCACACCCAATCGCGTTCGCCGCCCGCGCCTCTTCATCGTTGCCCACGCGGCCGGTGCGCAAGACCTCGAGCGTCACCGGCTTCCCGCTCGCGATTTCCTGCGCGCGGTAGAGGGTGCCCAGCCGCCCTTCGGTCACGTGCTCGAGCACGCGATACGCGCCCACGGTCGCGCCCAGCAGACGGTCGCCGCCGCCGACGTGAGTGCGATCGGGAATGGGTTCGAACGGAGTCATGAAGCGAGAGGACCGACGAGGTAGCTGCGCAAGCGGCCACGAGTGTAGCTGAAACGGCCCCTCACCCCGACCCTCTCCCCGCTTCGCAGGGCGAGGGAGAAAAGGTCGACGCGGTGACCTCGGCCCTGCGGGCCTGTTGCTCTGGCTCTGAACTGGTACGGTCCCGCGTCCATGCCTCGTAAGCGGCTCTGCATCCTGTCGCGAAAGAAGTCGCTGTATTCCACCTCGAGGCTCGTGGAAGCAGCGAAGGCGCAGGGCGCGCAGGCGCTCGTGATGGACACCCTGCGGTGCACGCTGGTGGTCGCACCGGGTGGCAACTCGTTGCTCTATCGCGGTGAGCCTGTCGAAAACCTGACCGCCGCCATCCCCCGCATCGGGGCGAGCATCACCACCTATGGCATGGCCGTCGTCAGTCACCTGGAGACCATGGGTGTACCGGTGGCCAACCCGGCCAGTTCCATCGCGCGCAGCCGCGACAAGTTGCGCTGCCTGCAATTGCTGGCGCAAGCGGGCGTCGACGTGCCGCGCACGGTGATGGCCACGGTCGGCGCGAAGGTCAAGCAGCTGGTCGACGCGGTGGGTGGGCTGCCCTGCATCATCAAGCTGCTGCGCGGAACGCAGGGGGTGGGCGTGATGATCGCCAACACCCGCGCCGAGGCCGAGACCATCGTGCAGACCTTCTGGGGCCTGGGCCAGGACGTGTGCCTCCAGGAGTTCATCATGGAATCGGCGGGCAAAGACGTGCGCGCGCTGGTGGTGGGCGACGAGGTCGTCGGCGCGATGCGCAGACAAGCGCAAGGGGGCGAGTTCCGCAGCAACCTGCACCGGGGAGGCGAGGGCAAATCGATTCGCCTCGACAAGGACTACCAGGAGACCGCCGTGCGCGCGGCGAAGACCATCGGCTTGTCCGTGTGCGGGGTGGACATGCTCGAGGGGCGCGCGGGGCCCAAGGTGATGGAACTCAACTCGAGCCCGGGCTTCGAGGGTCTCGAGCAGGCCACCAAGCAGGACATCGCGGGTGCGATCGTTCAGCACGCGCTGTCTCTCAAATAGAGTTCCCTCTCTCCGCGGGGCAGACTGTTGAAGTACGCCCTCGACTCCGCTCGGGATGAACGGTGGGCGCTCCTTATTTCGATCAACCCCGCGAGCGAAGTCGAGAGGGCTTAGAATCTCACCGACATACACGTCAGCGCGCCATCCATCTTCGCCACCTCGCTCTGATTCAAGACGACGGTCTCCACTCCGAGTCGTTCAAGCAGCGCGCGGGTACGAGGGAAACCGGCAGCGATGATCACGGTGCTGTTCACCCACAGCACGTTGGCAGCGTACGCCTCGTCATCGGGCACCACGACCTGCTGGTAGCCGCTGAACTCGGCGCGCGCTGACATGGCTGCCGTCAGCACGAGGAGCTCAGGACCCGCGGCCGTGACGCTGCTCTTCAGGTGCAGTCCCACCGGCACGGGGATCGCTGAGAGGGTGTAGCCGTGTGGCTCGAGCAGTTCGCTGAGTTGAGCTGCGCCTGCCGCGTTGGTTCGTTCGCTCAGCCCGACGAAGACCTGCTTGCCTTGCTGCAGCACGTCGCCGCCGTCGAGCGTCGCGGGCGCGGTCAGTCTGGTGAGTGGGCGGAACTTCGCGATGGTCGAGGAGAGCGCTTCAGCTTCGGCGCGGCGTTGGGTTGCTCCGGGCCTCGTGACGATCGCGAGCTCGGGGAAGACCAGCGCCGCGTCCTCGACGAACCACGCGTCGGGGTGACCTTCGAGTGGTGGAAGGTGTGTGACTTCGAGGCCGAGGTCCTTCAGCGTCTTCACGTAGGCGGCGTGTTGCGCCAACAGCGTGAGTCGATCAGGTTTACCCAGGGTGACCGTGGTCAGGCCTTCGGCGGCGTTGGGTCCTGGGGTTCTGACGATGGCGTTCGTGAACATGTTTGGCCCTCACCCCGACCCTCTCCCAAAGGGAAAGGGAATTCAGTATTACAAGGCGCGATGTCGCAGGTCGCTTCACCCGCGCGGAACTTCTTGGTCTTCGGCGCGTTCAGGTCGACCTCGACTGGAACAAAGAGCAGCGCGGAGCCCGGCAGCAGCAGCTTTCTCTGGAAGGCAGGTGAGCGGTTGGGCGGCTTGAGCTCGAGAAGCATGAGGCGCTCACCCTGGGCCGACTCCACCCATCAGGCTCGAAAGAAAGGTGGCGTTCAATGGGCTCGGGCCCTGCTCGGCATGCGCAGGCTCTCGGCACGGTCGATGATCTTCATGTGACTCAGTACGTCCCCCGGGTGGCGCCTCCAAGCCGTGTACTGGGGGAGTACACGCGTGTAATCCTCCAGTACACGCCCGGAAGAGGTGCCGGGGGCCCCACCACGTCACATGAACATCCACGCCCCAGAATCGAGGGGCCACGCCGCGATGAGCAACACTCGGCCACCGCAAACGACCGCGTTCTTCAAAGCCACAGCGCAGAAGCGTCAGCCGGGCTCCGCTCCGGTTCGCGCGCGAGGAGTCGGCTCTGATCTCTTCCGCACCGTGTTCAGCACCACGAGGCAGAGCAGCACCAGCACCCCCACGTAGAAGCGCCACGTGAGCTGCTCAGCACCGGGGAAAATGAACCACGCCAACCCCATCGCGTAGACCGGCTCGAGCGACACGGCGAGCGCCATCGCATACGGCGCCAGCGTTTGCAGCACCCGCAGGCTCCACATCCACGGCAGCACCGTACAGCCCACCCCGAGCAGCAACAGCAGCCCACCGTCCTCCATCGACAACGAGGTCGGCGAGACGAACGTGCCCGGCTGCAACACGAAGAACACGCTCGTCACCACTGCCGCCGCCGACAGCTCGTAGAACGTCATCACCTCACCGTGCGACTCGCGGGCCAGCTTCCCGTTGAGCGTGCCGAAGGCCGACGAGAACAACGCGCTGCCCATGCCCATCGCCAGCCCGGTGAAGTCGGTGTTCGTCTCGACCTTCACCAGAAACCCGACGCCCAGCATCACGCCGAAGCCGATGAGCAGCTCCGACCTCACGGCCTTCCGCTTGAAGACCAGCGGCTCGAGCAAGGCGGTAAAGAACGTGATGCTCGACAAACACAACACCGCCACCGCCACACCCGCGTACTTGATGCACCCGTAGAAGAGCAGCCAGTGCAGCGCCACCAACGCGCCCGCGATGCCGAACGAACGCAGCTGCGGCAACGGCACCTTCATCGGCAGCCCGCGCCACCAGATGATCACCGGCATCACCGCGAGCACCACCAGCAGGCGGTACCAGACCAGCGGCACCGCGCTCAGTGAGATGAGGCGCCCGAGGATCGCCGTAAAGCCCCACACGAACACGGTGAGGTGCATCAGCGCGTGGGCGGCACCAGGGGCGAGGGGCTGCGGAGACTTCACCAAGGCGCGCGTATGTAGCGTGAGCGGTGTTAGCTTGCCGCCTCAATGTCGAATGAGCCGAAGACGTCAGGCCAGGACGAGATCCTCACCAGCCCCGGTGATGCCGCGTATCTGGATCCGTTCGAAGAAGGCCACATCACCACCACGCACACGCTGGTGGTCGAGAACCGCACGACCCTGAAGGTGCGCAAGTGCCGGCTGGCGGTCACCGGCGGTCCCGATACCGGGAAGGAAGTCGTCAGCGACAAGGAGCGGCTGCGCGTCGGCGCGCACTCCACCAACGACCTCGTGCTGGTGGAAGACCGCACCGCGAGTCGGCACCACTTCGAAATTCAGTACACGGAGCGCGGTTACCTGGTCATCGACCTGAACTCGACCAACGGCACCTGGCTCGACGGCCGCCGCATCGAGCGCGCGTATCTCTCGCAAGGCAGCCAGGTGCGCGCCGGGCAGACCACGCTGTCGTTCGCGCCCATCGATGAAGAGGTGACGGTCGAGCCCGATCGCGATGGAGAGCTGTGCGGGATGATCGGCCAGTCGGTGAAGATGCGGCAAATCTTCGGGCTCATCAAAAAGATCGCGCCGATGGATGTGTCGGTGATCATCCAGGGCGAGACGGGCACGGGCAAAGAGCTCGTCGCGCGCGCCATTCACGAGCTCTCCGGGCGCAAGCGCGGGCCGATGGTGGTGCTCGACTGCGGCGCGATTCCCCCGAACCTCATCGAGAGCGAGCTGTTCGGTCACGAGAAGGGCGCCTTCACCGGAGCGATCGCCTCGCGCCCCGGCGCCTTCGAGCGCGCCAATGGCGGCACCATCTTCCTCGATGAATTGGGGGAACTGCGCACCGACCTGCAGCCCAAGCTCCTGCGCGTGCTCGAGAACCGCGAGGTGCGGCGCGTCGGCGGCAACGAGGTGCAGGAGATCGACGTTCGCGTCATCGCCGCCACCAATCGAGATCTCGTCAAGGAGATCCAGACCGGCAACTTCCGCGAAGATCTCTACTTCCGGCTCTCCGTCATCAACATTCAACTGCCGCCGCTGCGTCAGCGCCGCGAAGACATTCCGCACATCATCAAGAAAGAACTCGGCGACGCCGAGATCGTCGCGCGCCACGGGAAGAAGATCGTCTCGGCGCCCGCGATGAGCGTGCTGATGCAGTACTCGTGGCCCGGCAACATCCGCGAGCTGATGAACGTGATCAGCCACGTGCTCACCTTCAGCGATGGCGAGATGATCGACCTGCAGCACCTACCCGCGCGCGTGCAGGGTCAGCATCAGG
Source organism: Archangium sp. (assembly GCA_043773025.1). Lineage (GTDB taxonomy): Bacteria > Myxococcota > Myxococcia > Myxococcales > Myxococcaceae > Archangium_A. Next base: position 5,408 of record JAYVFP010000108.1, on the reverse strand, counting down.
AACAGCCGCTGCCCTTCAATGAGCACTTGTCGTTCAAGGACGCCAAGGAGCAGCTGCTCGAGAACTTCGAGCGCGAGTACATCGGCCAGGTGCTCAAGCGGTGTGATGGCAACATCAGCCGCGCCGCGCGGGAATCGGGGCTGCATCGCAAGTCGATCGAGCGGCTGGTGAAGAAGTACTCGCTCGACGCGAAGTCGATGAAGCCCAAGTAATCAGGGAACTGTTCATCCCGAGGGTTGGCGGAAATCGGAATCGGGTTCCATCACCGGTCTCCCCGAGAGGGTTGGCGGAAATAGAAATGACTCCATCACCGGTCTCCCCGAGCGCAGTCGAGGGGGCACTTGCAGCTCGAAGGCGAGGTCATCCCTCGACTCCGCTCGGGATGAACGGTGAGCGCACCTTATTTCGAAAAAAGACCTGCGAGCGGAGGCGAGGGATCACCTCTGCTTCGAGCAACAGTGGCATCTCGACTGCGCTCGATGCGAACGGTGCTACTTCGGAGGACAGCTCTGCTTGCACTGCGCGTTCTGCGCCTCGCACTGCTTGAGGCACTGTTGCAGGTGCGCGCCTTGTTCCTTCTTCTGCGCATCTTTCGGGTCGCCCATGCATGACTTCATGCACTCCGACGACGAGAGGTTGCACTTGCTGTGACACGGCGACTGCTGCGCGAACGCGAACGTCGCCGTCACCATCAGGAAGAAAACGAGCCGCATGAGCAAGAGCATACGTCGAGGTGCTATCTGTGTGCCTCATGACCCTGACCGAATCGTTCGAAGACGCGCAGAAGCGGGTGAAGATGCTCCAGGAATCGCCCGGCAACGACGAGCTGCTCGAGCTCTACGCGCTCTTCAAGCAGGCCACGGTCGGTGACGTCTCAGGCGCCCGCCCCGGAATGCTCGACTTCAAGGGCCGGGCAAAGTTCGACGCGTGGACCAAGCGCAAGGGCACCTCGAAGGACGCTTCGATGACCGCGTACGTGGGCCTGGTCGATCGTCTCGTGAAGGGCTGAGCTTCAGCGCACGCCAGCGTCAGCCGGCTCGCAGCGCTGAAGACATTGCAGCAACACTTCGCCGGTGGCTCCTTCCTGTTGCCTTTCATTCTCGACCACCTCGGACTAGCTCGCCCGCATGAGTGACGCCGCACCCAAGGACTACAAGTCGACGCTGAACCTGCCGCAGACCGGCTTTCCCATGAAGGGGAACCTCGCGCAGCTCGAGCCCACCATGCTCGCCGCGTGGGAAGAGAAAAAGGTCTTCGAGCTGATTCTCGAGAAGAACAAGAGCGCGCCGCCCTTCGTGCTGCACGACGGGCCGCCGTACGCGAACGGCAAGCTGCACGCAGGTCACGCGCTCAACAAGATCCTCAAAGACATCGTGGTGAAGTACCAGAACCTGAGCGGCCGCCGCGCCGACTTCATCCCCGGGTGGGATTGCCACGGGCTTCCCATCGAGCAGGCCGTCGAGAAGAAGCTGCGTGAAGACAAGGTCGATCGCCGGCTGATGTCGCGTGAAGACTTCCTGCAGAGGTGCCGCGAGTACGCGCTGCAGTTCATCGACATCCAGGCTGGCGAGTTCAAGCGCATGGGCGTGTTCGCGCGTTACGACGCCCGGTACCGCACGCTCGACTTCGACTTCGAGGCTCAGGAGATCCGAGAGCTGTCGAAGTTCGCGACGTCGGGCTCGCTGTATCGAAAGAACCGGCCGGTGTTCTGGTGCGTGTACGACAAGACCGCGCTCGCGCTGGCAGAGATTGAATACGAAGACCTCAAGGTCCCCTCCACGTACGTCGCGTTCCCCGCTGAAGGCGATCTCGGTGAGAAGTGGGGCTTCCTCAAAGGCAAGCAGGTCGAGTTCGCCATCTGGACGACGACGCCGTGGACCTTGCCGGCCAACCTCGCCATCGCGGTGGCTCCGAGCTTCGAATACGTCTTCTACGAGTTGAACGGGGGCCGGGTCATCGTGGTCGCCAAGGAGCTGCTCGCGAAGGTGCTCTCGGAGTTCGCGCCAGACGAGCTCAAGGTGAAGGACGTGAAGGTCGGCGGCGGGAGCTTCGACGCGGCCGTGTTCGCCGACACCACGCGCATTCTGGGCTACGCGCTGGGTGAAGACCTCGAGGGCCTGAAGTACCGCCACGTGTTTCTCGACCGTGTCTCACCCATCGTCACCGGTGAGCACGTGACGCTCGAGGCAGGTACCGGGCTCGTGCACACCGCGCCCGGTCATGGCCCCGACGACTACGAGGTCGGCCTTCGGTACAACCTCGAGCCCTACAACCCGGTGAAGGCCGACGGGCGGTACGACGAGACCGTGGGGCCGTTGCTCGCAGGTCAGTTCGTGTTCGACGCGAACGAGAGCGTGCCGAAGCTGCTCGAAGAGAAGCGCGCGCTGCTCAACAAGGTCGGCGAGTTCATCACCACCAGCTACCCGCACAGTTGGCGCAGCAAGAAGCCCGTCATCTTCCGCGCCACGCCGCAGTGGTTCATCTCGATGGAGCACGGAGATTTGCGGAAGAAGGCGCTCAAGCAGATCGACGAGGCGGTGACCTGGGTGCCCAAGTGGGGGCGCGATCGCATTCACGGCATGTTGTCCACCCGGCCTGATTGGACCATCTCGCGGCAGCGCACCTGGGGCGTGCCCATTCCCACCGCGGTGTGCTCGGACTGCTCGTTCGCGCTCATCGATGCCGTGTTGATGAACAAGGTCGCTGACGTGGTGGCGAAAGAAGGCGCGGCTGCGTGGTACTCGCGGCCGTTGTCCGACTTCACGCCTTGGGGTGACACGTGCCCCGCCTGCAAGAAGGCCACGCTGGTGAAGGAGACCGACATTCTCGATGTCTGGTTCGACTCTGCCTGCAGCTTCGCGGCGGTGATGGAGCAGCGAGAGAAGGCCAGCATCCCGGTCGATCTGTACCTGGAAGGTTCTGATCAACACCGCGGGTGGTTTCACAGCTCGTTGCTGGTGGGGGTCGGCACGCGCGGCGTTGCTCCGTACAAGACGTGTCTCACGCACGGCTTCGTGGTCGACGGCAACGGCAACAAGATGTCGAAGTCGCTCGGCAACACCGTCTCGCCCGATGAGATCACCAAGAAGCACGGCGCTGAGGTGATGCGCTTGTGGGTCGCCTCGTCGGACTACCGGAACGACGTGCGGCTCTCGATGCCCATCCTCGACGGGCTGTCGGAGGGCTACCGGAAGATCCGCAACACCGTGCGGTACGCGCTCTCGAACCTGTTCGACTTCGACCCCGCGAAGGATGAAGTGAAGTCACTGCTACCGCTGGAGCAGTGGGTGCTCGCTCGCCTCGATGCGCTCACTGAAAAGGTGAAGCGCGCGTACGAGAACTACGAGTTCCACCTCGTGTTCCAGATCGTCGTCGACTTCTGCGCCAATGAGTTGTCTGCGCAGTACTTCGATATTCAGAAAGACACGCTCTACACGAGCAAGAAGGACGGTTTGAAGCGGCGCAGCGCGCAGACGGCGCTGTATCGGATCGCGAAGGAGCTGCTGGTGGTGCTCTCTCCGGTGACCAGCTTCACCAGTGAAGAGGCGTATGGGTATTTGCCCGGGGTTCGTGCGGCGTCGGTGTTTCTCGAGCCGTTCCCGAAGGCTGCCGGTGGGAATGATGCGGCGAAGGTCGCGGAGTACGACCAGTTGTTTGCCGTTCGTTCGAGCATCTTGCCGCTGCTCGAGGCCGCTCGTCGCGACAAGCTGATTGGCAAGTCGGAAGAGGCTCAGGTGACCATGGCTTCGTCGGCGCTGCTCTTCAAGTACTCGGGGGAATTGGCCGAGTTGTTCAAGGTCAGCGCGGTGCATCTCGTCGAGGGTGGCGAGACCCTGGTCGCTGTGGCGAGTGGGAAGAAGTGTCCCCGGTGCTGGGCGTTCAGGGCTGAGGTCGGTGCCCAGGAGTTGTGTTCTCGGTGCACCGAGGCGGTTTCGTAAGGCGCGACTGCCCTCTCCCCGACCCTCTCCCCCTCGGGGAGAGGGAGGCTCTTTTTCGGCATACGTCATTCGTCCGACGGACACTGGGAGGACCTCCCGACGGCCGATGTTCGTATTCACGTGAACCACGCACCATGGCGTCACCTCGCAGTCCCCCAGGTGCTCCATGAAGAAGATCCCGTTTCACGTCTCGGCTGGCGCCATCGGTTCGGTGCTCCTCGTTGGCCTCACCGTCGTCGGCCTCGTCACGATGTTCGGCGACAACATCAAGGCGCAATTCGGCATGAGCGCCGACGGTCTGTCGGGTGAGACACGCGTCGAGCGCCGCTCGTACAGGTCGCAGGGCAAGCTCGAGAAGAAGAAGCTGCAGAACTTCGCGGCCGACAACTTCGGCTATCAGCCTGAAGCACCCGCCACCCGCACCGTCGCCGACGCGCGCAGCACCTTTGCCATCGACGTCGACACCGCCTCGTACACCTGGGCGCGCCGGTTGATCCTCGAGAGCAACTCGTTGCCTCCGGCCGACGGCATCCGCGTCGAGGAGTGGGTCAACGCCTTCGACTACGCGCTGCCTGCTCCGAAGAACGCGCCCTTCGCCATCTCGGTGGAAGGTGCGGCCTCACCGTTCGACGAGTCGAAGACGCTGGTGAAGGTCGCCCTGCAGGGCCGCCGCGTCGATGAAGAGCAGCGCAAGCCTGCGCACCTGGTGTTCCTCGTCGACGTGAGTGGTTCGATGGCCGGCGCCGACCGACTGCCGCTCGCCAAACGTGCGCTCGAGGTGCTCACCCTGCAGCTGCGCCCCACCGACACCGTGGCGCTGGTCACCTACGCGGGCAGCTCAGAAGTGGTGCTGCGCCCCACCAGCGCCGCGCGTCAGGACCAGATTCTCGCGGCCATTCGGTCGCTCAGCACCGGTGGCGGTACCAACATGGGCAGCGGCATGGACCTCGCGTACCAGCTCGCCGTCGGCCAGGTGCAGCGCGGCACCAGCACGCGCGTCATCGTGCTCACCGATGGTGACACCAACATCGGGCCGAACCTCACTCCAGAGCAGATGCTCGCCTCCGTGCACGCGCACGTGAAAGAGGGCGTCACGCTCACCACCGTCGGCTTCGGCGTGAGCAACTACCAGGGCAGCGCGCTGGAGCAGTTGGCCGACAAAGGAAATGGCCAGGCGCTCTACGTCGACTCCGAGAAGGCCATCGAGCGTTCGTTTCGCCAGGGCCTCACCGGCACGCTCGAACTCATCGCGAAGGACGTGAAGGTGCAGGTCACGTTCGATCCGAAGGTGGTCTCGTCGTACCGGCTCATCGGCTACGAGAACCGCGACGTGGACGATGACGATTTCCGCAACGACGAGGTCGACGCGGGTGAACTCGGCTCAGGTCACGCGGTCACGGCGCTGTATGAGGTGACGCTCACGTCGGCCGGCGGTGCGCTGGGTTCCGTGGCGGTGCGCGGTGAGCTGCC
>JAYVFP010000107.1:0-14948 GCA_043773025.1 Archangium sp. | reverse complement strand
TCGCGCAGCAAGTGGCATCTCGACTGCGCTCGATGCGAACGGTGTGGGCTGCCTTAGGAGCGAAGACGAGGGAGCACCTCGACCTCGCGCGACAAGTGACATCTCGACTGCGCTCGATGCGAACGGTGCCGTCGACTGGGCTCGGTGAGACCGGTGCGCTCCGCTGGAACCGTGGCATCTGTGCTGGCGCTCCCAACGCGCCTCGATACATTCCCGGCCGAAATGCGCGCCATCAACTTCAGCGCCGGACCCGCTGGCCTCCCACTCCCCGCTCTCGAGACGGCCCGCGACGAGCTGCTCGACTACGCCGGCACCGGCATGTCGATCATGGAGCAGTCCCACCGCGACAAGCCCTACGAGGCCGTGCACCGCGACGCCACCGAGCGGCTGGTGAAGCTGCTCGGCATCCCCGACTCGCACACGGTGCTCTGGCTCACCGGAGGCGCCTCCGCGCAGTTCGCGCTGCTGCCGATGAACTTCCTGCCAGCCGGCAAGAGCGCCGACTACGTGATGACCGGCGTGTGGAGCGAAAAAGCACTCGACGAAGCCAGGCTGCTCGGCACGCCGCGCATCGCCGCCAGTACGAAGGGCGCCGACGGAAGGTACCTCCGCGTGCCGACCCAGGCCGAGGTGCAGTTCGACCCGAACGCGGCCTTCGTGCACTCGACCTCGAACAACACCATCTACGGCACGCAGTTTCACACCTTCCTCGACACGGGCAAGGTGCCGCACGTCTGCGACATGAGCTCCGACTTCATGTGGCGCCCGACGGATGTCTCGAAGTTCGACTTCATCTACGCCGGCGCGCAGAAGAACCTCGGGCCCTCAGGTGTGTTGGTGGCCATCGCGCGCAAGGAGTTCCTCGCCAGCGCTCGCAAAGACATCCCGAAAATCTTCCGCTACCAGACGCACGCGGACAACGACTCGCTCTACAACACGCCGCCCACGTTCGCGATCTACCTCGTGCGCAACGTGCTCCAGTGGATGGAGGGGCAGGGCGGACTGCCCGGCATGGAGCGCCGCAACACGACGAAAGCCGAGCTGCTCTACGGCGCGCTCGACCGCCTGAGCGGCTTCTTCACCGCCCCCGTCGAGAAGGCCTCCCGCTCGGTGATGAACATCGTCTTCCGGTGCCCGTCGGAGGCGCTCGACGAAACCTTCGTGGCAGACGCAAAGAAGGCCAACATGATCGGGCTCAAGGGGCATCGCACCGCCGGCGGCATTCGGGTCTCGGCCTACAACGCGGTGTCCGTGCAGGACATCGAGGTCCTCGTTTCTTTCATGGAGCAGTTCGCGAAGTCCCACGGTTGAACACCCGGAGTTTCCAAATGAAGCGCTTCATCTTGATCGCAGCCCTGGTCGCCGCTCCGGCTCTCGCCGCTGAATTCGAGGGTGTCACCTCGCCTGACACCGTGACCGTCGATGGCAAGATCTTGCAGCTCAACGGCATGGGCCTGCGCCAGAAGTTCGTCTTCAAGGTGTACGTGGCCTCGCTCTACGTCGAGCACGCCTCGAAGAGCGCCGCCGACCTCATCAAGGCCGACGAGGTGCGCCGGGTGGAGCTCAAGATGCTGCGCGATCTCGACAAGAAGGCCGTGGTCGACGCGATCAAGGAGGGCTTCGCGAACAACACGAAGGACCTGACGCCCCTGCAAGAGCGCCTCACCAGGTTCACCGACAAGATCTCCGACGTGAAGAAGGGCGCCTCGCTGGTCATTCTGTACGTGCCGGGCAAGGGCACCGTGGTCGAGGGCATCAAGGACACCTACGTCGCCGAGGGCAAAGACTTCGCCGACGCGCTCTTCAACGTCTGGCTGGGCGCGAAGCCCGTCGACGACAACCTGAAGAAGGGCATGCTGGGCACGAAGTAACAGGGGAGCCTTGAGTTTGGTCAAGCGACCAAGATAGTTTGGTCGCATGACCAAGACGCAACCAGTCGCCCGACGGGCTGAAGCGCCGCCCGCGCCGGTGGATACCGACGAGAAGGTGCTGCTCGCTGCAGGCAAGTTGTTCCGCGAGAAGGGGTTCGCCGCGACGACGGTGCGTGAGATCGCCGCCGCCGCGCAGATGCTCCCGGGGAGCCTGCACTACCGGTACTCCAGCAAGGACGACATCCTGGTGGCGCTGATGAAGCGCGGCGTCGAGCGGGCGATCAAGTCCGTGGAGACCGCCACGGCCGGCGAACCCAGCGCCATCGAACGCCTGCGCCTGGGCCTGCGGGCGCACCTCGAGCTGCTCTGCAACGGCGACGACTCGCTCTACGTGCTGCTCTTCGACTGGCGCTCGCTCACCCCGGGCGCGCTCGAGGGCGTCATCCGCGAGCGGCAACGACTCGAAAGCTATTGGGAAGGCCTGCTCGTCGAAGCGCACGCTTCGGGCGTCGCGCGCCCGCTGCTCGACATCGCGTTGGTGCGTCACTTCGGGTTCGGCGCGATCAACTGGGTGGCCACCTGGTACCGCCCGACCGACGGCCGCACGCCCGCTCAGATCGCCGACGCGTTCTGGAGCTTCCTCGCCTTCGGCCTGATCCACGAGAGCGCCCGGCCGAAGGATCTCGAGACCCACTTCGCCGCGCTCCTCGCCGCGAGCATCAAGAAAGAGAACTGAGATGACCACCACCCTCACGACGATCGGTAATCTCTTTCAGACGCTGCCGTTGATGCGCGACGCCAGCGCGAGCGGCAACCTCAGCGTGCTCAAGTCACTGCTCGGCCCCGCGTGGCGCGGCATAGTGCAGCAGGTCGGCAAGTCGGCGCCGACCACGCTGATGCCCGTCAGCTACCCGGTGCACTTCGACTGGAGCTACCTGCGCGATCGCCCGCAACTCGCCCGGCTCTATGCGGCCGCGAAAGATTCGCAGTGGCACCCGCAGAAGGATCTCGACTGGTCGCAGCAGGTCGACCCGCTGTCTGACGAGCACCCGGTGCTGCCGTGGGATTTTCTGCCCGTGTACGGCCTCAAGCAGTTCGGCCGCGCGAGCCCGAAAGAGAAAGCCGAGCAGCGCCGCGGCATCGCGTCGTGGTTGCTCTCGCAGTTTCTCCACGGCGAGCAGGGCGCGCTCTTCGCCGCCTGCCAGGTCACCGAAGCGGTGCCGTGGCTCGACGGCAAGCTCTACGGCAGCACCCAGGTGGTCGATGAAGGCCGCCACGTCGAGGTGTTCCACAGCTACCTCACCACCAAGCTCGAGAAGAAATACGAGGTGAACGACAACCTCTACGTGGTGATCGACGCGCTGATGAGCGACTCCCGGTGGGACATGAAGTTCCTCGGTATGCAGATCATGATCGAGGGCCTCGCGCTGGGCGCCTTCGGGATGATCCAGCAGAAGACGCGCGAGCCGCTGCTCAAGCAGATGCTCACCTACGTGATCAGCGACGAGGCGCGGCACGTTCACTACGGGGTGCTGGCGCTGCAGGAGTTCATCTCTCAACTGACCGACAAGGAAAAGCGCGAGCGGGAAGACTGGGCGTTCGAGGTCTCGCTCTTTTTGCGCAACCGCTTCTTCGCGCACGAGTTCTACGAGGAGTACTACGCCCACGCGATGACCCGCGCGCAGTGGGAGCAGCTCGTTCAACAGTCGGAGATGATGAAGATGTTCCGGCGCACGATGTTCAAGCGGGTGATCCCGAACTTGAAGCGCATCGGGTTGCTCAGTGATCGCATTCGCCCGAAGTACGCCGAGCTGGGGCTGCTCGACTTCGAGCACGGCCGGGCGGCACCCGAGCTGAGCGCGAAAGACCTGATAGAAGATCGCGACTGAAACTCCCTCTCCCCTCCAGTGAAACTGGTGAAAGAGGTGCCTCGACTCCGCTTGGCACGAACGGAACAGGCCGAAATCCGTTCAGCCCGACAGGGTTGGCCGAAATAGAAGTCACTCCAATCACCGGTCTCCCCGAGCGCAGTCGAGGGGGCACTTACCCCCCGAAGGCGAGGTAATCCCTCGACTCCGCTCGGGATGAACGGTGAGCGCTCCTTATTTCGATCAACCCTGCGAGCGAAGTCGAGGGCGTTCTAGACCCTCACCCCGACCCCCTTCACTTCTTCAGGAACTTCTCGACGCCCTTCGCCACGGCGACGAGGTTCGGCTTGATCGCGGCCACGAGGAACGCCTCCATCGCAGGCCCGATGGTGCCCGCGAGAATCCAGGGCACTCCCTTCACTTTGGCCGCGTCGACCTTGAGCTCGCCTGCGATCGTCAGGGTCGTCACCCCCGGCCTGCGCTCGACGAACGTGTTGTGACCGCGCGCATCGACCGCGTCCTTGAACGACGGCACCACCGTCTGCCATTGGCAGGTGAAGTCAGCCCCGTTCCAACTCGCCAGGTCGTCCCACTGCAGCAGCTCTTCCGACAGAAACTTCCGCACGACCGACGGGATCTCGCCGCCGCCTTTCCACCGGTTCACGAACTTCACCAACGCGCCTTCTTCCACGCGCGAAGTGATGGAGATCTCTCGCACGTTGGCGAGGTAGGGCACCAGCTCGACCAGGTGATCGCGGTACGTCGCAAAGACCAGCTCGCGGGGAAACGCGATGTCAGCAGTGGTTTCGATTTTCATGGACGATGGGTCGGCAGGTGCGTGCCCACGTCGGGCGGCGTGAAGGAAAACGTCGGCCACAGGCCCGGCGCCAACAACGATTGCGTGAGCTCGCTCGAGGCCGCGAAGGCGGGAAAGGTGGGATCCTGCTTGCAGGGGCCGGCAACCGTCTTCTCGACGATCATCGACGAGTACTGATCGAGTGAATCTTCGCGGGTGTTGCCGTTGAGCACCACCTCGAAGCCCATCTGATCCGCGTACGCCTTCAAGCCCGGAATCTTCGACTGGAGCGGCACGTAGCTCTCTGCGCACACCCCGTTCTCACTGACGACGAAGGGACCATCGGGCGTCACCACGCACAACGACATGTTGCCGCGCGTATGGCCCCGCGTGTCGAGCAGCGCCACGCCCGTGCCGAGCTGCACGTCGCCGTCGATCAACAGCACGCGCGCCTCGGGGATCTCGCAGCCTTGCGGCACGTACCAGACCTGATTCATCGGATGCAGGTCCTTCACTTCGGCCCACTCGTCCTTCATCACGATCAACTTCGCGTTCGGAAAGAAGGCGTGTTCCCCCAGCCACTTCCGCAGCTCCTGCACGTGGAGGTGATCGAAGGCGATGAAGTCGACGTCGGCTGGCGTGAGGCCCACGCGCGCGAGGTGTTGTTCGGCAGTGCCGAAGTAGCTGGGGATCACCTTCTTCGAGAGGAACGAGCCGAAGGTCGCGGTGAGGTCTGCGTAGAACGTGGCGGCGCGGCTGCCGTCGACGTCGGTCGGGTTGAACAGCAACGTCTTACGTCGGCCATCGTGCTCGAACTGAACGATCTGCATCCGGTTCGTCATCATCACGAACGGTGCGGGGCTCAAGCCACCGCCGCTGAACGCGTACTTGGTGGGGTAGGGGAAGGTGACGAGCTTGTGTGTCGTGCAGGCGAGCACCGGGCCGCCGTCGAGGAGTTGCTCTCTCGTGGCGAGGGCGGCTTTGCGCAGCTTGCGCAGGCGTTCGGCGGGGCCGGTTTCTTTCCAGGCGTCCTGGAGACCACCTTGGAGCGGTTTGAATTGGTCAGGCATGGTTTGCCCTCTCCCCGACCCTCTCCCCCTCGGGGAGAGGGAGGCGCTGGGCGTTGATGTTTGGTGGTTGGTGTTTGGTGCTACTCGTCTTCGTCCACCGCGGGCCGGCGCTTCTTGCGCGCATTCTCTTCTTCTTCTTCGTCATCGAGGCGCGGCTTCTTCCGGCCAGCCGGACGCTTCGGCTCGTCTTCGTCTTCGCCCTCATCTTCTTCCTCTTCACCGCCGCTCTTTTTCTTCTTCTTCGCCGCGATCGCGGCCTCTTCCTCCTCCTCCTCTTCCTGCGACGTCAGCTCACGGCGCGGCGTGACGATCGCGATGGTGAAGCCCGGGAAGATCGCCCACCCGCCACCACCCGACTGCGGCCCCACGGTGATGTCGTCGGTGCCCTGACGCCGGGTGATCGACTGCGCGATCCCAGGCGTGACGGCGAAGGCGATCTCAGGGCGCAGGTGCACCATGCCCAGCGTGATGTCGAGCCCGACCGAAGCGGCGATCTGGTGGCCGGTCGTCGTGTTGATGATCTCCGATTTCTCGGTGACGCCGGTCGCTCCGACGATCGCCGCGTTGAAGTTGCGGTTGAAGATGAAGTCGTAGCCGACGCCCGCATAGAAACCGCTGCGGTGCGAGAAGAGGAACTTGAGCCCACCCAAAAAGGTGAAGCTCGTCTGCGAGCGGGGCGCGGTTTCCGTCAGGACACCGGTTTCGTCCGTGACGAAGGTCGAGGCTCCCAGCGACGCGTAACCGAACGCCACCTGCGGCATCAGCGCGACGTGCGCCACCTTCGACTTGTTGAGCGTCAGCTTGAGGCCCGGCTGCAGACCTGCCGAGCTCGCGTGCACGTTGAGCGCGACGTGCTCGTTGAAGCCCGTGTTGATGTTCGCCTCGAACGCCGGAATGGTGAAGCCCGCGGTGCGCTCGTTGGTCTTGATGGGATCGCCGATGCCATCCTGGCCCGGGAACTGAGGGTTCGTCTGGGAGGCGTAGATGAAGCCGGTCTGAACACCGACATCGGTGGCGCCTCGCCCGACGGGAGCCGCCATCTGGCCCAACATCATGGAGCGCGGAACGATGCACCCCGAGGCCAGCGCCAGGACACAGCACAACCAGGTTCGCATGCGCGCCATGCTACAAGCTCGCGCGCCAATGACACGGAGAACTGGAGAGCCACTCGACCCCGTCGTGGCCAACGACGAACAACGCCTCGAAGTCAGTCTTCGACCGGCGACCTTCGAGGACTACGTCGGTCAAGCGCGTGTCGTGGAGAAGCTGAAGATCTACGTCAAGGCCGCCAAGGCGCGCGGTGAGTCGCTCGATCACTGTCTCTTCTCGGGCCCGCCCGGCCTCGGCAAGACCTCGCTGGCCCACATCATCAGCACCGCGCTGGGCACCACGATGCACGTCACCTCGGGCCCCGCACTCGAGAAGAAGGGCGATCTCGCCGGCCTGCTCACGAACCTCGGGCCCCGCGACGTGTTGTTCATCGACGAGATCCACCGGCTCTCCGCCACCATCGAGGAGTACCTCTACCCGGCGATGGAGGACTTCCGCCTCGACATCACCATCGACTCTGGCCCCGCTGCCCGCGCGATGAAGATCGATCTGCCGCCCTTCACCTTGATCGGCGCCACCACTCGCACGGGTCTGCTCACCTCACCGCTGCGTGATCGTTTTCAGATTCAGGAGCGCCTCGAGTTCTACACTCCGGCTGATCTGCAAAGGATCCTCATCCGTTCGGCGCGCATTCTGGGCGTGAAGTTGGATCGCGAAGGCGCTGAAGAGATCTCCTCGCGCGCCCGCGGCACGCCCCGCATCGCGAACCGCTTGCTGCGACGTCTGCGCGACTTCGCCGAGGTCGAAGGGCAGGGCGTGGTCACCCAGGCGCTGGCCGATAACGCGCTGCGTCGGCTCGACATCGATGCCAGCGGGCTGGATCACATGGACAGGCGAATTCTGCTCACGGTGATCGAAAAGTTCGGTGGGGGCCCGGTCGGCGTAGAGACCATCGCCGCTGCCGTCGGAGAAGAACGGGACACCATCGAAGATGTGTATGAGCCGTACCTGCTTCAGGAGGGCTTCATTCACCGAACGCCCCGAGGCCGGATGGCGACCCTCCATTCCTACGAGTACTTCGGCAAAGTGGCGCCCAAGCGCGACACCCAGGGCGACCTTTTTTGAGACCGCGACACGCACGTCGCGCGAGCTAACCTCTCAGAAACGCGTCACCTCTGTCATGAACGGCAAAAATCAGAGTGGTGCACCAGCGCTCCACTGAGCAATTTCGCGAGGTTTTTGCTCACCGCAGTGCGTATTCCGTGGCATATCGGTTGCTCAACGCGCTGCATCACGCTGGTCATTCGACTGGCAAACCAGAAGGGCGCGAATCACCATGGCCGGCGCTTTCGAGCAGCGAACACTTCAGAGGGCGGTCGTGGTCGAGGGTGTGGGGCTCCACAGTGGCTCGAAGGTCGCCCTGCGCCTTCTTCCTGCTCCCGCGAACCACGGCCTGTGCTTCTCACGAGTCGACCTGCCCGGTCGACCCGTCATCCAGGTGTGTTCCGAGTTCGTAACGGACACCTCGTTGGCGACCACGCTGGGCCTCGGCAAGGCGAAGGTGGCCACCGTCGAACACCTTCTGGCAGCGCTCTCAGGTCTGGGCATCGACAACCTCCGCATGGAGATCGACGGCCCCGAAGTGCCCATCATGGACGGCAGCGCCGCCCCGTTTGCGATGCGGATGTCGGAAGCCGGCATTCGGCATCAGGGTGAGCCCAAGCGCTTCCTGGTCATCAAGAAGACGGTCACCGTGACCGATGGCGACAAACACGCCACCTTCTCGCCGTCGAAACGCTTCCGCATCGACTGCACCATCGACTTCAAGCACCCGCTCATCAGCGACCAGCAGTTCACGTTCGAGTTCAGCGATCGTTCGTTCATCCGCGAAGTCGCGCGGGCCCGCACGTTCGGCTTCCTGCGTGACGTCGACAAGCTGCGCGCGATGGGCCTGGCGCGCGGCGGCTCGCTCGAGAACGCGGTGGTGGTCGACGACTTCTCGATTCTGAACCCCGAGGGGCTGCGGTTCCCCGACGAGTTCGTGCGTCACAAGCTGCTCGACGCGCTGGGCGACGTGGCCCTGCTCGGCCGCCCGGTGATCGGTGCGCTCACGGTCTACAAGACCGGTCACGCGCTCAACCAGAAGCTCGTCGCGAAGGTGCTCTCCGATCCCTCGAACTTCGAAGTCGTGCCCGCCTCGCGCGAGCGCGTCTCGTCGCACGAGCTGGACTACGAAGATCTCGCCCCGGTGCTCGCGCCCTCTGCGGCGTGAGTTTAGGGTGAGCGCGTGCTCACCACCCGCGCCCAGGCCCTGTCGTGGATGGTGCTGCTCTCGAGCTGCACCTGCCGCGATGCCAACCTCGAGCCTGTCGCTACGTTCATCCGCGTCGAGCCGGAGCAGCTCGACTTCGGCCGGCTGGTGGTCGGCCAGGCCCGCTTTCAGACCGTCGACGTCGTGAACTCGGGAAAGATCGCGGTGGAAGGCACCTGGGCGCTCGAAGGTGACGGCTTCACCAGTGACGATGGCACTCCGAGCCGTGCTGCGGTCGGTTCGACGCTGATGGGCCTTCGGTGTGCGGCGCGATCGGTGGGCGTCTTCGACGGCAAGCTGACCATCACGCTCGCAGGCTTTCAGCCGATCGTGGTGCCGCTGGCCTGCGAAGGAGTGCCGGTGCCTGAGTGCCTCGCGTCGGGGCCCTGCCGCACGTCCTCGTGGGATCTCGCCGCGGGGCGCTGTGTCGAGGTGGATGAACCCGACGGCTCGAGCTGCGAAGCGCGCGATGTCTGTCTGCTCGGAGCGACCTGCAACTCTGGCCGCTGTGAAGGTACGCGACGTGATTGCGGTGACGGCGATCCCTGCACGGCCGACACCTGCCATCCCGCGCGCGGGTGCGAACACTCAGGGGCCGTCGCGTGCCCTGGTGAAGGCGCCTGCCGGGTGGGGCGCTGCAGCCCGGGCGTGGGCTGTGAGCTCGTCGACGCAGCCGATGGCGTTCCCTGCGGCCAGCTGCGCACCTGTACCGCCGCCGACGTGTGCATCTCGGGCGCGTGCGTGCGGCGAGATCCACCCGATGGGTTTGAGTGCACCGCCAGCGGGCCGTGTGGTGACGCGGGGTCCTGCGTCAACGACGTGTGCGAGCCGACGCCGCTCTCCATTCTGCAGCCCACCTGGACCCTCGGCGGCCCACAACCCGACGGAGGAACGCCGCCCGAAGCCTGGAGCGATCTCTTCGCCAGCCGCGACGGAGACCTCACCGTCTCGAGCTACTTCTTCACACCCACTCGCATGCGGGCGAACCGCGCGACGCCCATCAACAACGCCTCGTCTTCGCGGCGCTGCATCGATTGGCTGGGTTGGGTGGTGTGCGGCGACATGCCGGTGCTCACCGCGATCGACGCGGCGACCGGTCAGCTGGTGTGGACGTACTCAGGCGTGCCGCAGGACCTTCCCCAGTTCGCGCCCCCCGCGGAGTACTTCCTCGCGCGCCTCGCAGTGCTCTCGGAGAACGAGCTGCTGGCGATGTTCGAGTCGCGCACGCTCAGCGCAGGCATCGACAGCCGCTGCCGCTACTTCGGCATGGTGGTGCTCAACCGTCAGGGGCAGGCGCTGCGCAGCCTGTACCTGAACGATCCGATCTTCTCGGTCTGCGATCACCCGCACAGCTACGGCGTGGCGGTCGACGCGCAGTCGAACATCTATTTGGGTTTCACTCCGAGCGGGGCGGACAACCCGGCCACCAGCCTCACCGGCACGATGCTCTTCAGCTACACCCCTTCGCTCCAGCTGCGATGGCGCCGCTACGACATGAACCTCACGGGCGGCGAGCTCTCGGTTGCAGAGGGGCTGCTCTTTCACGAACGAAGCCCCGAGGTGCGCCAGACGCAGTCGGGCAACGTGGTGGCGATTTTGCCAGCCCCCTTCGGCCTGGGCGTGGTGGGCGCCTCGACCGCGGTCTCTGCACGCGTGGGGTCGCGGTTCCTCGAGACGATCTCCACCGCCAACACCCTGCCGCGCTGGCAACGTTCGTTGACCGGTGAGCTCGGCCGCACGCCGCTGACCATCGCCACGTGGACCTCGGCGTGGGGGCCGCGCGACGTGGCGCTCGCCTTCACTTCGGATGGCGTGCAGGTGCGCATCGAAGCGACCGAGCTGCTCACCGGCGCCGCCGCCTTCTCGTGCCCCGTCGCCTTGCCCGAGCTGCCCGCGATGACCGCGATGACGCCCGGAGGCATCGGCGTGATGCTGGGCACGGCGCCGATCGGCATGGGCTGGCCGCGCTGCGACGACTGCGACCCCAGGTACGCCCGCACCCGCAGCAGCTTCGGCTGGATTGCGTTGCCGGGCCTGACCCCCTCCGCCGCCCCCTGGTCGGGCGCGTGGGGGAATGAAGGTCACTCGCACCACGAAGGCCGCTGATATCCTCCCGCGCTGAAGATGGCCGAACTGGAGTTCATTCTCGAGGCACCCGAACGCGGTCGCGTGGTCGCCTTCCCGTCGAAGTCGTTCGTCATCGGCTCTGATGACGCGTGCCAGCTCTGCTTCAAGTCCGAGCTGATCGCGGCGCGGCACGCCGAAGTGGTGAAGGACGCGCGCGGCCAATGGTGGGTGCGCGATCTGGTGGGCACGGGCGCGGTGGTGGTCAACGACAGCCCGGTGCTCGATGAACGGTTGGCGGCGGGCGACAAGCTGAGGGTGGGGGATCTGGTGATGACCGTGCGCGACAGCGGCGTGAACGCCCACTCCCGGACACGCTCGGGTGAACAGCCCATCACCGACCCAGAGATGACCGAGCTCCAGCCCGACACGGTCATCGACAACCGCTACAAGATCATCAAGCGCCTCGCGACCGGCGGCATGGGCGAGGTGTACCGCGCGGTGCACGTCGAGCTGGGCAAGCCGCTGGCGCTCAAGGTGATGCTGCCTGAGCTGTCGGGTGACTCCGACTTCGTGGGCCGCTTCAAGCGGGAGGCGATCGCCTCGAGCCGCATCGGTCAGCAGAACATCATCGACATCTCCGACTTCGGCCGCACCGCCGATGGCCGCTTCTATTTCGTGATGGAGTTCGTCGACGGCAAGACGCTCATCAAACACCGCAGGGAAGGCCCGTTTCCCTTCCAGCGGGTGGTGCACGTCGGCTTGCAGATCGCCCGCGCTCTGGCAGCAGCGCACGCGGTCAACATCGTGCACCGAGACCTGAAGCCCGAGAACATCATGCTGGTGCAGCGCCCCGGGCAGCCCGACTTCGTCAAGGTGCTCGACTTCGGTATCGCCAAGGTCATCAACAACGCGGGCACGGGCGCCGCGTTCACCGCGATCGGCTCGGTGGTCGGTACGCCTCAGTACATGGCGCCCGAGCAGGCGGGCGGGCTGCCGGTCGATGCGCGCTCCGACATCTATTCGATGGGGCTCATTCTTCACGAGCTGGTGCGGGGCAAGCCGACCTTCGTGGGTGACTCGGCGGTCGAGCTGATGAGCATGCAGTTGGCCAAGCCGGCCCCGGCGCTCACCTCACCTCATGGGCCCGTGCCGCGCGGTCTGGATCAGCTGATAGGCCAGATGCTGCAGAAGGCCCCTGAGAACAGGCCCGCGTCGATGGAGGCGGTGGTGGCGGGGCTCGAGGCGGTGGCCGCCTACCCCACGCCGACCGCGAAGACGGCGCCGATGCCGATGGCCGCGGTCACCAGGCTGGAGCTTAACGAGCCGGTGATCGCCACCAGCGAAGGCATTCTCACGCCCTCGATTCCAGGCGTTGCGCAGGTCGAAGATCCCGCGGCGACGAGCGTGGGCGCGCTGCGGCAGGTGACGGTGAAGCCGCCGCCCGGCGCGCGCGTGACGCCGCTGCCCCGGGAAGAGAGCGCCGTGGATCTGCCGGCCGTGCGCCCCAGCCGAACGCCGTTGCTCGTCGGTGGCCTGGTCGTGTTGGTGGCTTTGCTCGCGGTGGCCATCGCGGTGGTGGGCCTGCCGGGTAGCGAGAAGGAGCCGAAGGTGGTGGTGGTTCCGCCCGTCGTTGCAGCGCCGAAGGTGGAGCCCGTCGAAGCGCCAAAGCCCATGGCGGTGGTGAAGATCGTGCTGGAGACCACGCCTTCGCACGCCGAGGTCTATGAAGACGACGTGATGCTGGGCTCGACGCCGATGGCCCTCTCGCGGCCTCCGGGAACGCTGACCAGCGTGCGTTTCGAGGCCAAAGGGTTTGTGCCGCTGGCCAGAAAAGTGCGCTTCGAGTCAGACACCACGCTGCGCCTGGAGCTGCAGAAAGAAGCGGGGAAGGGCATCACCAGGAAGCCGGGCAAACCAAAGCCGCCGGGCGACGATGACCTTATGGACCTTCCGGAGTGACCTTTGGAGTTGGGATTGCTATGCGAGCAGCCCATGATCCAGCCTCTTCGAAAGTCCCTCATCGCGGTCACGACCGCGGCCCTGATGTTCACGGCCTGTAAGGAGAACGCCAGCGGCACCGGCACGAACCCCTCGACGACGACGGCCGCCGTGACGGGTGTCGAGAACCCCAATCAGCCCATCGCGAAGTACAACGACGTCGTCATCACGATGAAGGACGTCGACGCGAAGATCGGGCCGCAGCTCAAGCAGTTCGAGAAGCAGAAGATGGAGCTCCGCCAGCAGGCCGCCGAGCAGATCGCGCTCGAGGCGCTCGCCAAGGCCGAGGCCGCGAAGGTCGGCCAGACCGACGAGCAGTGGGTCAAGGGGCAGCTCGAGTCGAAGCTCCCCCCGCCCTCAGAAGCCGACATCCTCAAGGTGTTCGAAGAGAACAAGGCGCGCATGCCCCCCGGATCGACGATCGAGTCGATGCGCGAGCAGGTCATCGGGTTCCTCCAGAAGGACAAAGGCCGCGAAGTGGCGATGAAGCTCTTCGACGACCTCAAGGCGAAGGCGAACTACCAGATGCTCCTCGAGGAGCCCCGCGTGCAGGTCGAGGCCAGGGGCGCGAGCCGTGGTCCTGAAGGCGCGAAGGTCACCATCGTCGAGTTCTCGGACTTCGAGTGCCCCTTCTGCAGCAAGGCCGAAGAGTCCGTCAATCAGGTGATGGAAAAGTACGCCGGCAAGGTGCGCGTCGTGTTCCGTCACTTCCCCCTGAGCTTCCACCCGCACGCGCCCAAGGCCGCCGAGGCCGCCGCCTGCGCGAACGACCAGGGCAAGTTCTGGGAGATGCACAAGCAGCTGTTCGCCAACCAGAAGGCGCTGAGCGTCGACGAGCTCAAGCAGCACGCGGTGGCAATCGGTCTCGACAAGGCGAAGTTCGACGAGTGCCTGGACACGGGTAAGAACAAAGCGCTGGTCGAGGCCGACACCAAGGCCGGCAGCGACGTGGGCGTGACGGGTACGCCGGCGTTCTTCATCAACGGCAAGCTCATCTCGGGCGCGCAGCCGGCCTCCGAGTTCGAGAAGATCATCGACGCCGAGCTCAAGAAGGGCGGCTGAGCCTGGCCCCTCGCGACCGCATTGCACTGGCTGTCGATCTGCCGCTCCCGGAAGGTGTTGCTGCCTGGGAGCGCGTCGCACCGCACGTGGGGGTCGCGAAGGTCGGGCTGTCGTTGTTCGTCGAGCATGGGCCTCGCGCAGTCGAGGAGTTCCTCCGGCGCGGGGCTCGGGTGTTTCTGGATCTCAAGCTGCACGACATTCCCAACACGGTCGAGCTGGCTGCTGCGCGGGCC
Source organism: Archangium sp. (assembly GCA_043773025.1). GTDB lineage: Bacteria > Myxococcota > Myxococcia > Myxococcales > Myxococcaceae > Archangium_A. The sequence goes on along the minus strand of JAYVFP010000107.1, from coordinate 622 downwards.
GGCGCGTTGGGCGTGGCGTACCTGACGGTGCACGCGTCGGGTGGGGCGGCGATGGTGAAGGCGGCCGTGGAGGGTGCTGCGAATGGCGCGGCGAAGGCGGGCCATCCGGCGCCGATCATTCTTGCGGTCACCGTGCTGACTTCGATGGACGACGCGGCGCTGGCGGAGACAGGTGTGCCGGCGTCGGCGGGCGATCAGGCGAAGGCGCTGGCGCAGTTGGCGGTGAGGGCGGGGGCGACCGGGCTGGTCTGCAGCGCGCGGGAAGTGGCCGCGGTGCGGGCGCTGGTGGGGCCGAAGGTGGTGTTGTGCACGCCGGGTATCCGGCCTGCGGGTTCGGCGGGCAATGATCAGGCGCGCACTGAGACGCCGAGGTCGGCGATTGACGCGGGCTCCGACTTGTTGGTGATTGGCCGGCCGATTACGAGCGCGGTGGACATGACCGCGGCGGCGAAGGCCATCGAAGCCGAGCTCTCCTGAGCTCCCCCTCCCCGCGGGGGAGACTGGTGAAATAGTGCCTCGACTCCGCTCGCAGGGTTGATCGAAATAAGGAGCGCTCACCGTTCATCCCGAGCGGAGTCGAGGGATTACCTCGCCTTCGAGCGGCAAGTGCCCCCTCGACTGT
>JAYVFP010000106.1:0-14971 GCA_043773025.1 Archangium sp. | reverse complement strand
AGTCGAGGGGGCACTGACCGCCCGAAGGCGAGGTAATCCCTCGACTCCGCTCGGGATGAACGGTGGGCGCTCCTTATTTCGAAAAAACCCTGTCGGGGAGACCGGTGAGGGAACCCGATTCCACCCTCTCGGCATGAACGGACGCCTCAGCTCTGCCGCACACCCTCGAAGCGAACCGAGGTCAGCCGCGAAGTGAGCGGCACCACCACGCGGCCATCGGGCTCGACGGTCAGTGACTGCAACTGACGATCGAGCGCATCGCAGATCCACGCCGAGGTGACGCCGCGTTCCCTGAGCCACACCCGCACAGGACCCGTGAGCGGATCCTCGCGGTAGAGCCGCACCGTCAGCTCGCCATCGCCGCCTGAGCGCCGAACGGATTTGATCATCACCCGGTCGTGGTCGCACTGCACCAGCTCCTCTGCGTGTTCAGACGCCTCGCGATGATGCTCGGGCAACCAGTGCAGCTCGAGCGCGCGCCGCGCAGACGCAAGCGCACCCCGTCCCATCAACGCCGCGTGATGCACCTGCACATCGGGGTTCGTGCCGCCGATGGGGTGCGCAGGCACCGGCAGCCAGCCGAACGCCCGCTCCTTGGGCGCGTTGCGAGCCACGATCCACTCCAGCGCACCGGTCGGACCGACCGACACCGCGGAAGGCGACTCGAACAACGCGTGCATCACCTTGCCGTCATCCAACGTGAGCCGCGAAGGCACCGCCCAGAACGTCGGGCTGTATTGCCGCTCGCGAGGCCGGGCGATTTCGCCACCGACCGTGTCCATCGCCAGGGCGTCGGGCACGACGGCCACCTCGAAGCGGCACGTGAGCGTCGTGCGCGGTCGCGCAATGCCCCGCGTGGTGAGGCGCAGCAGCGGCGAGTCAGCCTCGAAATCGAGCCGGCGCAAGAACCGCTCGCCACCGAGCTCCGAGTGAATGCGCACCGTGACCTGCGAGCCGTGACGCTCGACGTGCACCTGCGAGGGTCGCTGGCTGGCGCGTTCGACCTCTTCGAAGCGGCCTCCGACGAACTCGTGCCCCAGGCGCCACAAACCACCGTCGTCGTGGAACGAGATCAAGTCGAAGCCGAGCCCCTTGAGCAGCTCGCCATCACCCGTGACGAACGACGCCAGGCACCCACCATCGGCGCGCGAGACGGTCAGCTTGAAGTGCGCCGTCTCGAGCAGCGTCGACTGCCCGCGGTCATCGATGCCGATGGCGCCCGCCACGCCGCGCCGATTCAAAGTTCCCTCTGTCTTGCGCACCAGCGACAGCGAATGATCCGCCGCGGCCTCGGCGAGATCGAGCCACGGCTTCTGCTCGGCTTCCCACACCCGGTCAGGCGAAGTGCCGGGGATGTAGTCGTGGTGATTGCTGAGCACGAGCTTGCTCCACGCATCACTCAGCGACTTCTCCAGCACCGGATCCGCCGCGTGCACGGAAGAGATCCGCTCAGCGAGCAGCAGCTTCTTCGCGATGCGGTTGGGGCGCTGCTTCACCTCGGGCCGCGTGGCGAGAAAGCCCATCCAATACGGGTTCGGGTCTGCCTCCAGCACTGGCAACGCCGCGCGATGACAGTCGATCAACGCAAACGCGTCATCGAGCCCGGCCACCACCGCCCACGTGCCCGTTTGCGGGTACCTCTCCTGGTTGTAGCGCTGGAGCAGAGAGGTCAGCCCCTTGATGGGATCGTTGAAGTCCATCCCGATGGGGCACAGCAGATACGGCGTGCGCGCGTACGGCTCGAGGCTCGCGCAGTAGCCATCGATGCGTGAAGCGATGTGCCGCCGCGTGCGCCACGGCAACGCGAACGTCTTGCCCGCCCAACGAATGACGCCCTTGTGCGCCAGCATGTCGCCCAGAAAATACGTGTGCGCGTTCCAATGGCAAAGCACCTCAGCGCCGCTGTTGTCGCGCCACACGAAGTCATGGGAGCGGTAAACCTTCTCGAGCAGCTCGGCGGTCGAGTTGGGAAGGGGAAACCGGGTCTTCGATTTCCAGTCGGCCCCGATGAAGTACATGCCGTCGATGCGGGTGAGCGCGACGCTGTGCACGCCCACCGACTGCATCAACGACGGCACATGCGGAGAGTGGCCGAAGTTGTCGGGAAAATACGCGGTGCCTGGCGCGTCGGGCAGACCCTGGGCCTTGAGCCACTCGTGACCGAGCTGAAAGTCACGCAGCACGGTCTCTGAATGAGGGAGCAACGTGTCAGGCGTGGTGAACGAGTTCGCCATCAACCGCAGTTGCCGGCGCGCGAACAGGTCACGCAGCGTCGCGTGGGAATCGGGGCGGCTCTCCCAGTAGCGCTTCAAGAAGAAGACGCTCTCGATGCAGTACACGCGCGTGGGTTCTGCCCGCAACGCGGCGATCACCTGGTCGAAGATGGGCTCGACCCGGTCGGCGAAGTACTCCTCCGAGGTCGACAGCCAGTTGGTGTCCCAGTGGCTGCTTTCCACGAAGAGCAGCACCCGCTTCGCCTCCGCGGGCACTCCGAGCGACTGCCGCAGCGCGTGCTCCGTCAAGGTGTTGCCGCGCGCGAAAGGATCGCCTTCATGAAGATGAGCGCCGCGTCGCGGTGACCACCCCGCGCCATCCACGCGGGGATCTTCCCGCCCGGCTCGCTGTACACCGTGTACGTGACGGCGACCTTGCCCTCGACGGTCGGCTCCAGGGTCCAGCGGCCCCTGAGTGAAGTGACCCGCACGTGATCGCGCGTCTTCGGAAAGTCGGGGTCGGTGCCCGCCTCGAAGAGCACCTCACAGCGGCCGGTCTCTGCAGCGGCCACCAACTGCGAGTGCACCACGATGTCGCGGTCGGTCACGATGGCCACCTTGAGCTGCTCGTAGGTCCACCGCTCAAAGTCACTCTCGCGAATCACCACGCGCTTCTTGAAGTGACCTTCGACCTTCGCGTCGCGGCCCCACACGGCGTCACACAACGCGGCCAGCGGCTGCGCGCTGAGGGTGGTCACCTTCACTTCTTCGAAGTTCGAGCCGGTGACGTCGCGTGCAGAAAGGGTCAGCCCATCGACGGTGCGCATGGCCTTCCACGAGGGCTCTTCCGGGGTCTGACTTGAAACGAGGAGCAGGGTGGCGACGACGAGGTTCGGGAGCACGAGAACCCAAGATATACGCCGGCGGTCCAGGTGGGCGAGCGAGGCAGACGCTCAGGTGCTCCCCACATGGCCCAGGCCGGACAGCCGATGGCACGGCGGGTGCTGTGAGGCCCCCCATGATGCGCCGTCTCAAGATTGCCTACGTGGTCGACTCCGCAGGGAGTGCGCGTGCCGGGGGCCTGGTGGCCGCTGAGCGCATGATTCAATCATTACGAAGTCATCACGACGTCATTTCGGTGGGGTTGGGCGGTGACGTCGACCTCGAACAGTTGCACTTTCCGGTCGGCCGCGAGCTCATCGAGTCGAACTCCTTCGCCTTCGCCAAGCCCGACACCGACCTGCTGTACCGCGCCTTCGATCGCGCCGACGTGGTGCACGTGCAGCTGCCCTTCTTCCTCGGCTTCAGCGCCATCTCGGTGGCCCAGGAGCTCGGCATTCCCGTGGTGGCCGCGCACCATGTGCAGCCCGAGAACATCTTGCGGGGCATCTCGCTGCTCGCACCGCGCCTGTCGGGGCTGCTCAACCGGCCCGGGTTCGCCCGCGCGCTCAACAAGGTGGTCACCCAGACCTTCTTCAACCGCGCCTCGGCCATCATCTGCCCCTCGCAGCTCGCGCTCGACGAGCTGGTCGAGGCAGGCCTCACGGCGCCCGCAGTGGTCATCTCGAACGGCGCGCCCGCACAATTCGAACCGCTGAAGTCGTCACGGCCGCCGGGGCCCTTCACGGTGCTCACGGTGGGCCGCCTGGTTCCCGAGAAGCGGCATGACCTGGTGGTCGAAGCGGTGCTGCGCTCGAAACACGCGGCTCAGATTCGGCTGGTGATCGCCGGCCGCGGCCCTCTCCGGGAAAAGCTGGAGAAGCAAGCAAAGAGCCTGCCCGGGGGCGCCGAGCTGGGCTTCAAGTCAGACCAGGAGCTGCTGCGCCTCTACCAGACGGCCGATCTCTACGTGCACGCCTCAGAGGTCGAGCTCGAAGGCATGGCGGTGCTCGAGGCCATGCGCTGCGGGTGCCCCACGGTGACCGCCGATTCGCGCACCAGCGCGACGAAACAGTTCGCCATCGACGCAGACCACGTCTTTCCCAACGGCGACGTGCAAGCGCTCGCGAACCGCATCGACGACTGGTTCGAGCACCCGGAGCGGCAGGCGCGCGAGCGCGAGAAGACCCTCGCGGCCGTCGAGCGCTATGGCATCGAGCACACGCTCGCAGCGTACGAGTCGGTCTACGAACGCGTCGCCGCGCGGCACTGACTCACGGCTTGAAGACGAGGTCGAGACCCAGCCGCTCGCGCCCTTCACCCAGTCGTTTGCCGAGCAGGTCGAAGCAGGTGTGCAGGTTGTTGGCGATCTCCCCGGGATCGATCGCGGCGAGGTCAGCCGCCGAGAGAAACAGGTGGCCGTTGACGAACTCGTCCGTCACGTTGACCTCGAGTCGCGCCGTGTCTTTGCAAAAGCCCCGGCAATAAGGCTCGAACGCCTTGGTGATCGCCGCCTTCACATCCAGATTACTCACGGTGCTGCTCCTTCATTCTTCCAGGCCAGAAACAGGCCGTTCTCGTTGCCCTGGCTGAGGCCTCCATCGGCTGCGAGCTGTCGTGAGGCGTCGAACCCGCGGCCTGCGCGGTAGCTGAGCTTGCGGCAGAAGCTGGTGCCGTCATTCAAGCGCTCACAGTTGCCGCCCAATGGCACCACCGGAGAGGGGTCGGGCAACGCCCTCGAAGCAGGCCCCTGGCTGAACGAGGCCACGCGCACCACGAGACTGCCGTCGGCCGCGCGCAACACCTCGACCTCGCGGCCTTGTTGAGGGAAGTCGAGCAGCGGGCCGGTGCCCACTTCGGCGAGCGGCACGCCAGCATCGCGCGCATGCGTGAAGAAGCTGTTCCCACCGCCGCCGTGAAAATAGCCGAGCACGCGTGGTTGTCCCTCGAGCAACGCCGTCAAGGGCTCCCGCACCGAATCGCCGAAGCTGCTCAACGGATGGTGACCGAAGACCAGCGCGAACGTTCCCGCCGGTAGCCCGTCGAGCTCACGCGAAAGCCAACGCAGTTGCTCGAGCAGCATGCGGCCCTCGCGGCTGCCCGAGGTTCCATCGTCGAGCACGCTCTGCGCCGAGTTGAGCACCACCACGCGGAAGGAAAACTCAGGCCGCGGCGAAGGAACGGTGAACGCGTAGTACCCGCGCGCGCTGGAACAGAGGGTGTCGAGCCCGGTCTCGAGCTGGGTCAAACCCTTGCCTGGCTTCTCGCAGTTCACATCGAAGCCGTGAAAGAGGCTGCGCGGATGGCGCGGGTCGGGGGTGCACAGGCCGTTGGGCTGCAGTCGGCAGCCCGCCTTGTTGGGGCCCTTGTCTGCGGTGCGTTGATCAGGGTTGGGAAGGCTGACGTCTTTCTTCGCGCCCATCTGCGAGTGGAACCGCATGAACCGATCCACGTCGGCGATGGGCGAGAAGGGCACCACCGCGTTCGCCCCCGAGACCCTCTCGTTGGGCCGCGCGCCGAGGAACGCGACGTCGTTGGGACCCACCACGTTGAACCAGGGAATCACCAGCTCGTTCATGCCGCCGACGAACTGCGTCAGCTCGGAGAACAAGCCGAGCTCCACTGAGTTCCCCGTGTGAATGACGAACTGCGGGGCCCAGAGCGCGGGGCACGCACCGAGCGGCTTTCCACTCGAGCCCAATTGATTGATGCCCAGGACCGTGGCCAGCAGCACCGCGTCGTCGTTGCGGTACTGCTGATCGAGCGCCTTCGGCAGCCCCGCGCTCGAGTCATCGGTCACCAGCACCGCGTGCTCACGCAACTTCACGTCGCTGAGCTGCACGAAGCTGAGCAACGGCTCGAGCCCCGCGCAGGCCACGCTCGCGCCATCACCCAGCGGCTGTGCGCAGGCCTCGGGCCGGGTCTCACAGCTCACCGTCGGCGCGAGCGCAGCGGCGCAGCCCCCATCACCACGCAGGGGCTCCTTGCCGGTGCACTCGAGCTCGTACCAGAGGTCGGGGTGAATGCTGGCCACCTCGCCCTCGATGCGCTGATACCGCCACGTCGTCGTCACGCACGCGCTCGCGAACAACGCGGCCGCCAGCAAGCGCAACCTCATGGCGTGCTCCCCGGCAGGGTGAACGTCTTCGAACGCAGCTGCGTCGCGCCGGCCTCGACCACGAACTGGCAAGGCTGCGCGCTGTTGCCGTTGACCGCCCAGCTCGCCGACCACGCGTTGCCATGCTCGCGGCGCACCTCGAAGCTGTAGCCCTCGTCGTTCTGCGCGAAGCCCCCTTCGCCGAGCAGCGCCTGCCCACCACACTCGAGGCGAATCTTCGAGAGCGCGCAGGCTTCGTCTTCGTGTGCGCCGGTCCAGTGGAAGACGATGCGTCGAGGGCCGAGGTCGAGCGCGCCGGCCGACCACTTCGAGGGCTCGCACGGGTTGCCGGTTGGAATGAGGTCGGTCTGCGCTCCGGGCCGGAAGGCGCGGTTCAAGTCGAAGCCGTTGACGGTCACCTGCTGCGGTCTCCACCGCGCGGCCAGGCGGCCGAACTCTTCCGCCACGAAGGTGCCTTCGTGCCCTCCGAAGAGGGTGCCGCCGCCTTCGTAGTCCTGGATGACGTATTCGGCGCCGGTGGTGATGTAGAGCAGGTACGCGTTGGTCAGGCCCATCACCGCGACGGGGCCCTTCCACCGTTCACGCGCGATCTCGCCCATCACCCTGCGGCCCACTTCGGTGGTCGGCTCTCCGGGCACGGCCGCGAGCGCGAGGCCGGTGGCGGGATCTCCGAAGGTGATCAACTGAAAGGTGCCCACGTCGGGAAAGTCTTCCGGCATCACCGCGATCTCCTGGATCCCCAGAGGACCCAGCGCGTAGACCTTCGTGGCGGTGCAGCCGTGCGGTGGATCCACGATGCCTTCATCGGTGCGCAGAATCGGAGCAGCCCACCCCGGCACACCGCGGCCTTCTTCCGAGCCGCGCAGCTGTGGCCCCCCGAGAAATGCGCTGGGGCACAAGCGGCCCTGCGACGTGTTCGCGCCGCGCAACGAGGTCTCGTCGTAGACGACCGCGATGGGTACCCTCGCCGCTTCCGGCCGGGCGATGGCAGCGTCGAGGCTCTGGTGCAGCTCATCTGCGGTCTGCGAAATCAACTCGGCCACCGACATGGTCAACGTCAGTCCCTGCGGCCCACCGGGCGTGGGGCCCGGCGTCACGTCGCCTTCAGCGCCCGTGGTGGTCGCCGCCAGGAACCCGCTCACCTTCGTGCGCTGCTCGATTTTTCGCGCGGTCAGGCGTGCCGCGAGGCCGTGAATGTCGCCGTGAAACAAAGAGGCCTTGGGCTCGTCGGCACGCGCAGCACCGATGCTGTTGCCGTGCACCGCGAAGATTGACCACGCCGCGAGCGGTGACGTGCTGCCGTTCTCTTCGGCATCGACGCGCAACATGGTCAGCGTGCGATCGACGTCACTTCCCGGCACGCGCCCGTCGGCGAAGTTGTTGAGCCATGCATCGCGGCTGCGATTCGAGCTCGCAGGGCCCGGTACCTGGGCCTGGCCCCACGCCGCGCGCGCGTCTTTCATGTCGCCCAGCGCCGCCTCGACGCCCTTCGCGAGGGAGTCGGCCATCGCGTCGACCAGGTGTTCGTCGAACCCGGCTCGCGCTCCCACCACGCTGTTGAAGAACTTGTCGCCGTAGATGGCCGACGGGCCGCCATGCGTGTGCACCGTGGACATCACCAACTGCGGCGCGGCGATGCCGAAACGTTCGATGCGCTGGGCGATTTTCCGGTGGAGCAGCGGGCTTGCTGCGCCGAGGTCCAACTGCAGCAGGGCGAGCTTCGTGGTGCCCGACTGAAGCACGATGATTCGACCCCGCAACCTCAGCCAGTAGCCCTCGGTGTGAGCTGCGCCTGCTGAAGAAAAGCCGTACGTGGGCAGACCCGGAGGCGGCGTGAGATCGACCTCGGCTGTGCCCGCTCTGAGCCGCTCGACCGCCGCGGCAGGTTCTGGCGCCTTGTTGCGTACCCAGATGAGGGGACCATTGGCGAGACACGACGACAGCACACAGCCCACCCACAGCACCCACCCGACACGCATGGGCCAGAGCTTCATCAGGTATTGCGCGCGTGTCCACGTTCGTATCAGCGTGCCCCGGTGCGTCTCATCGCTCTCGCCTCGCTCTGTCTGTCTGTGGTCGCGTGTGGGCCCACCACCCTGCCACCGCCTCCGTGCACGGCGCTGCGCGCGAGCTGTGGAGAGAGCGCCGAATGTTGCGAGGGCTCGTGTGTCGGGGGGCAATGCCTGTCGCCCTGCAGGCCCGCAGGCGAGCTGTGCCTGTTCAACAGCGATTGTTGCGACGGGCTGTGCCGCAACGGCGTCTGCGGCTGTGCGGCGAGTGGTGATGGCTGCGCGAGCTCGTCTTCGTGTTGTTCGAAGACCTGCCTCAACAGCCGCTGCGTGGGTGACGGCACCTGCGGCGTGCCTGGTCAAAATTGCGTCGAGACGGCTGACTGCTGCACCGGCTCGAGCTGCATCGGGAACCTCTGCCGGGCCACCTCGTGCGCTGCGACCGCGGGCGCGTGCATCGAACAGAGCGATTGTTGTGAAGGCACCTGCGACATCAACTTGTGTCGCTCCACTTCCTGCAAAGCCGGCGGCGTGAGGTGCTCGATGGATGCGGAGTGTTGTGTGGGGTTCTGCAGCCCCGACACCTTGACCTGCCGCTCGCAATGCAGGCAGGCGATGGGGAATTGCAACCAAGCAGGCGACTGTTGCCTGGGCCTGCAGTGTCAGCTCGGCCAGTGCCGCGGTAGTTGTCTGACTGCACAGATGACCTGCACTTCGCAGGGCCAGTGTTGCTCGGGTCAGTGCAACGCGGGCCGCTGCACCTGACGAGGGCCTTGAGACAGATGGGTGATGTGCCGGTGACGGGCGCCGTTACGGGTTTACGATGAACAAGCGCACGCTGGCCGGCCTGCTCACCGGATTCATCATCACCCGTCGACTGATCGCCCGACTGGCCCGCTACAGCCTGCGCGGCAAGGTGGTGGTGGTCACCGGGGGCGCGCGCGGGCTGGGCCTCGTGCTGGCGCGCGAGCTCATCAAACGCGGCGCCGAGGTGGCCATCTGTTCCCGCAGCGCCATCGAGGTGGAAAGGGCGCGCGTAGACCTGGTGTCGCAGGGCGGCATCGTGTTCGCGGCGGCCTGCGACGTCACCCAACGAGATCAGCTCACGCACTTCCTTGCCCAGGTCGAAGCCGCGCTCGGGCCGGTCGACGTGTTGATCAACAACGCCGGCGTCATTCAGGTCGGGCCGATGGAGTTGATGGACCCCGAAGACTACGAGGCCGCCCTGCGCATCCACTTCTGGGCGCCGCTGTACGCCACCTTCGCGGTGTTGCCCCAGATGCGAAGGCGCCGCGCGGGCCGCATCGTGAACATCACCTCGATCGGCGCCAAGGTTCCCGTTCCACACCTGCTGCCGTACAGCGCCAGCAAGTTTGCGGCGTATGGTTTCTCCACGGGCCTGCGCACCGAGCTCGCGCGCACAGGCGTGAAAGTGACCACGGTCTGCCCCGGGCTGATGCGCACCGGCAGCCCGCGGCATGCGCAGGTGAAGGGCCGACAAGACGCCGAGTACGCGTGGTTCAAGCTCAGCGACAGCCTGCCGGTTCTCTCCATGAGCGCCGAGCGCGCGGCAAAGCAGATCCTCGACGCCTGCGAGCGGGGTGACGCCGAGGTGGTGCTCTCGTTGCCGGCCCGGTTGCTGGCGCTTCTGTACGCGTTCGGGCCTTCGTTGATGCAAGACCTGCTGGGGCTGATCAACCGGCTGCTCCCCAGCGCGCGAGGCGGCAGCACCCAGAACATCGAGGGCCAGGACGCACCGACGCGGCGCATCCCGAAGATTCTGACCCGGCTCACCGATGCGGCTGCCTTGCGGAACAACGAGACTTGAAGAACTTTTGAAGCATCGCGCCCTGTTCGCCCCTACCGTTCAGGGTACGTGACGCGCGACGCACCTCGGCAGAAGGGTTGGCTGGGTCTGCGCCCCGAAAACTGGCGGGGTGACCTGCTCCGCGTCGTCTTGCGCGTCACCGCGGTGTTGGGCGGCCTCGTCTACCTGCCCAGCGTGTGGCTCGCGTACGTCAACGCCATGTGGGGCGTGGTGGTGCTCGACACCGTCGCACTCATCGGGGTGCTCACCCTCGCCCTGATGGAGCGCCTTGCGCTCAAGACCCGCGCCGCCGCCACCTCGATTCTCTTCTACGCGCTGGGCGTTGGGCTGATGGTCACCGTGGGCTCGATCAGCCAAATCTACCTCTTCGCGTTTTCGCTCTTCGCGACGCTGTTGCTGAGCCTGCGTTGGGGGCTCGCGTCGGTGGTGCTCAACACGGTCACGCTGCTGGGCATCGGTGCGCTGGGCATCACCGCGCCCGAGATGGTCGCTGCGCATTGGATCCTGGACCTGCCGGGGTGGACCCTGGTGACCGCCAACTTTACCTTCTTGAACGTGTGCCTGGTGCTCGCGTTCGGCGCGGTCATCGAGGCGCTCGAACGTTCGAACGTCGCGCTGACTGAAGAAGTGGCACGGCGCGCCCGCTCAGAAGATTCACTTCGTGAAGGCCGCGCGCTCCTCCGCATCGCCGGTCGCACCGCGCGGCTCGGCGGCTGGCAGGTGCGGGTGAGCGACCTGAGGATCGTCTGGTCTGACGAGACGTGCGAGCTGTACGAGGTGCCTGAAGGCCACCACCCGACGTTCGAGGAAGCGCTCGCGTTCTACGTGCCCGAGTCGCGCGAGCGGGTGCGTCTGGCCGCACAGGCCTGTCTGGAAAACGGTCTTCCGTTCGACCTCGAGCTTCAGATCATCACAGCACGGGGCAAGCACCTCTGGGTTCGCAGCATCGGCAACGCCGAGCGTGACGCGAGCGGCGCCATTACCCACTTGCACGGCTCGATGCAGGACATCACGCCCGAGAAGGCTGCCCATGAGCGCGAGCAGAAGCTCGAAGGCCAGTTGCTGCAGATGCAGAAGATGGAGGCGGTGGGCAGCCTCGCGGGCGGCGTCGCGCACGACTTCAACAACCTGCTGTCGGTCATCTTGAGTTACTCCGGCTTCGTCATCGAGGAGCTCGCGCCCGACGACCCGCTGCGCGACGATCTGATCGAAATCAAGAAGGCCGGTGAGCGTGCCGCCGAGCTGACCCGTCAACTGCTGGCCTTCAGCCGCAAGCAGATCCTCCGCCCAGAGGTGCTCGAGCTGAACGGGGTGATCGAAGGCGTACAGAAGATGCTCAGCCGGTTGCTCACCGAGAACATCAAGCTGACCATCTTGCCCTCACCCCACGCGGGCAACGTGCACGCCGACGCGGGGCAACTCGAGCAGGTGATCGTCAACCTGCTGGTCAATGCGCGCGACGCGATGCCCCACGGCGGCCAGGTGACCGTGGAGACCGCCAACGTCATGCTCGACGAGACCTACGCCGACGTGGTCGCAGGGCCCTACGTGATGCTCGCCGTCACCGACACCGGCATCGGCATGGATCGCGCGACGAAGGACCGTATCTTCGAGCCGTTCTTCACCACCAAAGACAAGAGCAAGGGCACCGGCCTCGGGCTCTCCACGGTGTACGGCATCGTGAAGCAAAGCAGCGGTCACATCTGGGTCTACAGCGAGCTGGGCGTGGGCACGACCTTCAAGGTCTACCTGCCGCGCACCGATCGCGAAGTGACGCAGCAGGTGGCGCCGAGCGAGCCTTCGACCACCTTGCGTGGCACCGAGACCGTGCTGGTCGTGGAAGATCAAGAGCAGGTGCGCGAGGTGATGCGCTTGGTGCTGCGCAAGGCGGGCTACAACGTGCTCGAGGCGGCGAACGGCGGGGAAGCGTTTCTTTTGTGCGAACAGTTCACCGCCACCATTCACCTGATGCTCACCGACGTGGTGATGCCGCACATGAGCGGCCGGCAACTGGCGGAGCGGCTCAAGCCCGTGCGCCCCGCGATGCGCGTGCTTTACGTGTCGGGCTACACCGAGAACACCATCGTGCATCACGGCGTGCTGGATGCGGGTATCGAGTTCTTGCCCAAGCCCATCATCCCCGAGGCGCTGTTGCGGAAAGTTCGCCAGGTCCTCGACGCCTGAATTGGAGCGCCCGCAATCCAGACGCACACTGTGCGATGTGTAAAACTGCATCGCAGCCAAGTGGCTGAAGAAACTCGTAATTCTCTACTTCCGATAACGAAGTATGCCCTCCGTGACTGGCCGTACTGCAGCGCTGCAGCGACCCGCAGTTTCCAGCTTTGCCTCTCCGGTTCTTCGCACCCGCTCGCAGGGACCTCAGGTGGTCGAGCTGCAGCAGGCACTTTTGCGCGCAGGCATGCAGCCTGGCCCCATCGACGGTGATTTTGGCCCCAGCACGCTCTCCGCGGTGCGCCGCTTTCAGACCGCGCGGGGCCTCGAGGTCGATGGCGTGGTGGGCCCGGCGACGTGGAATGCGTTGCGGCAAAACGCGCCGGCGGCTCCAGCCTCGGCAGGCGTGCTTCGCCCTCGTGACGTGGGCCCGGCCGTCGCCGATCTACAGCGTTCGCTCGAGCGGCACGGCTACGACGTCGGCAGTGTCGACAGCAGCTTTGGTCCCGCCACCCGCAGCGCGCTCGTGCAGTTTCAGCGCGCCAAGGGCCTCGAGGCCGACGGCATCGCGGGGCCCAACACGCAGCGTGCGCTCGCGGGGCCCGTGACCGCGCGCCCGCCCAGCACCATCAACGCAGGCCGTGGCTGGGGTGGCTCGGAAGGTGTGGCGGAAAGCGCCAAGAGCATCGCAGCGCAGATGGGCGCGCCGGTCACCAGCCAGAAGCGCACCCTGGCCGACACCATTCGCGTGGGCTCGACCACCGGCTCTGATCACTTTGACGGCAACACCAACGCGTACGCCGTCGACTTCGGCGTGTCGGGCTCGCGGGGTGATCAGCTCGCGCGCGAGATCGCCGCGGCCTACGGAATTCCCGCGGGGAACATCGGCACCTACAACCGGCACACCATCACCGTCGACGGTCAGCGCTACTCGGTGCAGTTGCTGTGGCGCGTGTCGGGTCACTACGACCACGTTCACGTCGGCATCCACCGCGCCTGAGTACCAAAGGTCTGCTGGCACATCCCGTGAACTGGTCGACGCTCCATGCGATTCCGTACGGCGATGGGCGAACTGTGCACGTTGATGCTGCTTCGACAACTGACCTCCGACAGCTTCGCCCGGTGGGCGCGGCGCTATTACGGCGAGCCCAAAGACCCGAGCAGCGAGGGTCTGGTGCGCCTGGTGGCGAAACATCATGAGGAACCGCACCCGCTCGACACGTTGCGGGTGCTCGAGTTCGACCGGTACCTGCTGGGGCAGGAGATCCGCGACTCGGGCTTCAAGCACGCGATGCTGGAGCTGCGAAACGTGTTTGCACGCAACGCAAACATCGCCCCGGCTGAGAGTCAGAGCGCGTGAACGCCCCGTGGCACATCGCGTGAATTCGCAGCAGCTTCATGAAGAACAAGCTCGCGATGAGTGAATTGTGCACCCTGATGTTGCGGCATGAACTGTCGGCCGACAGCTTCGGAGACTGGGCGCGGCGGAACTATGGGGCACCCCACGGTATGAACAGCGGGGCGCTGGTCTCGTGGGTGAGCCGGGACCACCGTGAACCCAGCGAGCTCGATGCCTTGCGCGTGCTCGAGTTCGACAAGTTCATCATGCAGCCCGACACGCAGGACTGCGACTTCACCCGCGCGATGATCGAGCTGCGAAATGTCTTTGCGCGAAACGCAAACATGGCGACCCCCGAGACGGTCAGCCTGGGGCCCCAGCCGGTGTTGACCTCGCAGTCGCGCCCGCCCGCGCCGTATGTGTCCGACGCCTACTCGGTGCTGGCTGCAACCCTCGCGCGGCTGCTGTGTGAACAAGAAGGCCGAAAGCGGTCGAACGGGGCGGAGCGCGCGCTGTAGAAATGGCCTCGGCTGTCGATGGAAATTTTGAGCCGATCGCCACCAAGGCTCATCGTTCGGCTTCCACCTTGCGGTTGATCGCGCACCGCAAGACAGAGCTCTGAAACCCGAAGGACGAACGCCACCGTCGTTTGCGAAATCGGCGAAGCTGCGGCGCATGAGGTCGAAGCGCGCGAAGAAGAAAAAGGCGGTGAAGGAAGAGCGCGTGAAGCCTGCCCGCGCCACCGAGGAGAGGGGCTTTCAAATCGACCGAGGCCTCGCGATCACCGTGGGGATCGTGGGGGCCCTCATGTTCGTACCGCCGTCCATCGTGTGGCCCCTCGACCTGCTCCGGGGTGGTTCGGTGACTGACGGCGCCGAGACCCTGGTCATCGTGACCGGAGTTGGCTGGGCCGGCCTCGCGCTGGTGGTGCGCTTCATCTGGCGGCCGCGCCTCGTGCTGACCTTCGGCGAATTGCGCGAGAACCGGTTCTTCCTCACCACGACCATTCCGCTCTCGGCCGTGACGTCGATCGACCGGGTTGAGGGGCGGGTCGATTCCGTCAGGCCGGTGCGTGCCGACACGCTGTACCTGTTTCGCGGGCACCCGGAGAAACCGTGGGTGATCGACCTCGTGTTCGTGGGCTCGCCCGAGAGGTTCATGTCGGACCTGCTGGGAAGGTGTCGCGTCACGTACGGGAACTACACTCCACAGAATGCGCCACCGTGGGCGCGCGGCTGAGGCGCGAAGTGCTCCCTCGACTGCTCACCTAAGGAACAGCCCACACCGTTCGCATCGAGAGGGTTGGCGGAAATAGAAATGACTCCAATCACCGGTCTCCCCGAGCGCAGTCGAGGGGGCACTTGCCGCTCGAAGCCGAGGTAATCCCTCGACTCCGCTCGGGATGAACGGTGA
>JAYVFP010000105.1:0-103678 GCA_043773025.1 Archangium sp. | reverse complement strand
TCTGCGAGCACCCGGCCGCCGCGAGGTTGAACCAGTCGGGTCACCGGGCCGGGAATCACCAGGGTTCTGCGGCGCACGGTGATGGGGATCGCGCGGTTGAGCTCGTCACCCGAAGATCCCAGCACCCATTCCGCGGTGCCGTCGGGCAGCACCCGCGTCGCAGCACCGCGCGCATCGGCCCCGATGACGCCCCCTTCCCAGGGGAGCAGCGACAACGTGCGCGCATCGCAGGGAATGGTTTTTTCCCAAAGCACCTGACCGCGTGGCCCCAGGCACATGAGCACGGTGCGTCCATCACGCGCGCCGCCCAGCCAGGTGTGGCCCCGCGCCCAGACGGGAGCGCAAGGCGAAGAAAGAATGAGTTCCCGAGTCCACACGATCGCCCCGGCGGGGGTGGTGTCACCTGAAGAGAGCGCGTCGCACAGGTAGATGGCCGAGTGTTCGCCACGGTTGAGCACCACCAGCGCCCGGTTCCGCACTGCCACGGGGGCGCGTGCCACAGGCAGCCCCGCCTTCACGCGGAAGCGCACCTGCCCGTCACTCGCGTCGATGCCGTAGAGCGTGCCGCCGTCGGTGCCCACCAGCACGCGCGTTCCCACACGGGAAAAGGTGATCGACTGCGTGCGCGGCGGCTCGAAGCGCCACAGCTCGCGACCCGACATGCGCGCGAAGCCCGCCACGCCGCGGCGCCCCAACGGGCAGACCAGCACGCCGTCGATCGCCTCGAGATCCGGCCCCAGCCGGCCGCCATCAGAGTCTCGCAGCCACTGCGCAGTCGGCCCGCGGCCTTCGTAGAAGAGCAGCCGTTCGGGAGTCGCGCAGATCGCATCGCCGTCCACCCCGATGGCCACGCCGCGCGTCGACAGATGCCGAAACGCGGTGGCGCCCGCCTTGGTGAACGCATGCGCGGCGTGTGGCGAGTGAACGATCGCCCACCGTTTGCCCAGCAGAATGCGGCCGCCTTCTTCACCGAGCGCGACGGGCCGGCTCCAGCGCGGTTGCAGGCTCACCCGTCGCACGTCACCTATCGGCGCGAGCGGCACACCCGGCGTGGAGCGGGGCGGGCTGACCGTGGCCATCGTGGTGTCAGGCACCGGCTTGCGCATCGCCATCAGCCCATCGGTGCAGCGCACCTGCAGCGCCTCCACGTAGGGGTTCGCGCCGAGTGCGGGATTGCGGGAGCGCAAGGCCAGACAGAGGTCGAGACCTGCCAGGTAGAGCTGATCAGGCGGCACCCGCTGGCCACCGATGCGCGCGTTGCCCTCAGCGGCCGAGCGGGCGAGGCCCATCATCGAGAGGAAAGGCAGCCCCGCGTGGTGCGTGCCGTCGGCCAGCGTGAGCTCTCCATCGAAGAGCAAAGGTGGCAGCCCCGCGCGCGTCTTGCGGCTCCACGAAAGCGTGCGGCCATCGTCATCGCGCAGTGAAAACCCCACCGTGCCATTCGCGCTGCGCACCGCGCTCCACGGTACAGGCGCTTCACGACGCGGCCGCTCTTCGATCACCGCCGAGGTCAGCCGCTTGAGCCGCTTTTCCAGCACGACCAGGTCGGTCTCGATGTCACCGCGGTGCTGCTCGACGTCGCGAAGAAAGTGCCGCGCGCACTTCACGGTGGCTTCGACCAGCGTGGGCAGCTCGACGGCGATCGGCGCTCGCACCTGTCTGGGAGGTTGAGAGAGATCGATCACCGCGACCGTCACCTCGTTGCCGAAGGTGCGCCAGAAACACAGCTCGAGGTGCACGTCTTCGAGCGAGACCTGGCCCGCACGTGCTCCATCGACCACCATCGCGCTGACCGTGTCGACCAACGCCGTGACGATGCGCACGAGGGGCTCGTCGTTCGCGCCGGGCAGCACGTTGATGCCCTCCAACTCGAAAGCAAAGGCGTCGCGAGGGCCTCCAGGCCTGGGTGGTTCGCGCTGCCAGCTGTGACCCACTCTGAACCTGATCATCACACGTTGACACTCAGTGTACCCCTGCGTAGGCTCTCGCGTCTCCTGTTGACTTCCAGTGGAAGTCCCTGAATTTACTTGGAAATATCATGACATTCTATGAAGCGGCGCTCCGCGTCCTCGAAGAGGCGGGCATGCCGCTCCACTCGACGGACATCACGAAGCGTGCAGTCGATAAAGGTTTGTTGTCGCACGTGGGAAAGACGCCCGAGGTCACCATGTTGTCTCGCCTCGCGGCGATGGCCAAGCGCTCCCGCGATCGCAAGCTGCAGGTCACCGTGCGTGACACCTTCGCGTTGACCGATTGGATGCTTCCGGAAGATCCGGACGCGCTGACCGTCACCGGCGTGATGGAGCCCAACCCCGAAGAGGCGTTGCCTCCGTATCGCCCGTCGGAGCGGCACCCCGAAGCGCACGCAGACTACCTGCGCAGCATCGGCCGCCAGAGCGATCGCAAACGCCGCGACGACGACCGCAAGAAAAAGTACCCGCCCATCGCCGAGGTCGCCTGCGAAGTGCTGCAGGAGTGCCAGACCGCGTTGGTCGCAAGCGAGCTGCTGGCTCGCATGAAGGCGCGCGAAGGGGCTTCTGACGATCTTCCGATCAGCAAGCTCGTCGACGGCCTGGCCATGGACAACCAGAAGCGCCTCGACGACGGCCGCAAGCCGCTCTTCTCGGCCGCGCGTGGTGAGTCGAACGAGCTGCAGATCTCGCTCGAGCCGCAGGCCGAGGGTGGCCCCGCGCCGCTCGAGGTGCAGCAGGCGTTCTGCGCTGCGTGCAATCTTCCGTTCGAGAACGGCCGCGTGGTGCTCCGCAGCGAGCAGCGTGAAAAGCAGCCGCAGCAACAGCCGCCGCACGTGGGCGCTCCGGGTGTCGTCGCGCCGCCTGCCGCCGAAGATGTCGCTCTGTTTCAGACGGCGCGTCATGCCGGCAAGGACGCGCGCAAGGCGATGGCGCGCATCCTTCGCAAGAAGCTTTCCGACCTCGACCTCGGCACGTTCGAGAAGGCCAGCGTGCGCATGCTGCACGGCCTGCACTTCCGCGAGCTGAAGGTGGCCCGCCGCTCGAAGGAAGGCCCGCTGATGACCGCGCGCCGCCGCGAGGGCAGCCTCGAGATCCGCTACGCCGTGCGCCTGCTCAAGGGCGGCGGTCCGGTCGATCGCAAGCACGTGCAGGAGCTTCGTCGCGAGCTTCAGCAGACCGGCGCCAACGTCGGGCTCCTGCTCACTGCGGGCGAAGCGCGTGGTGATGCGCGCAGCGAGTGCACCGCCGGGCCCCTGGTGATGCTGTGGGCCGGCGACGCGCTGGCCGACAAGTTCTTCGAGGCGAAGGTGGGCGTGTCGGTCACCACCATCGAGCTCTACGACATCGACGAGGCCTTCTTTGCTCAGGCCAAGCTCGACGCAGACGAGTCGACCAAGCGCCGCGAAGAGCGCACGAAGGATCGTGATCAGCGCGGCCCTTCTTCCGACGGCGAGCACAGCGATCGTTCGGAGACCGTGCAGGCTTCGTCGTCGCAGGCTGACGCCACGAGTCCGGCCACCATCCCCGAAGGCATTTCGGCGGTGCAGCAGGCCGAGGGCGCTGACGAAGAAGACGACGGTGAAGAAGGCGAAGAGGGTGAAGAAGGCGAAGAGGGTGCCGAGAAGGCGAGCGACCCTGCCGCCCCGGGTGCTCCGGGCGAGGGTAAACGCCGCCGTCGCCGCCGTCGCCGTCGTCGTGGTGGTGCCGCGGTCGCGGGTGCACCGACCGCTCCCGGTGGCGAGGCGCCCGTGGCTTCTGCTTCGGCTCCCGCACCTGAGGCTGAGGCCGCTCCTGCTCCTGCGCCCACGCCAGCCGAACCGCCTGCTTCGCCGCCGTCTGAGCCAGGCCCCACGACTTGAACGCTGCCGGCCGCAACGCCGCGTATCTGGCGCTGCTGCTGGGAGCAGTCGCCTGCTCGAAGTCGAGCAGGCCGTGGATCGATCGGCTGGAGGTCGATGCCTTCGAGGGTGGTGAGGTCGCCTCGCTCTCGAAGGAGCAACTCAAACAGCGCCTGACCACGAAGCTCGAGGCCGCGAAGTTCGTGCTGCCCAGAGCAGGTCAGAAGATCCCCGACGACGTGAAGCCGTGGCGGGTGCAGCTGGCCGCCGGGTTGAGCGAGCCCGATCTCGAACGGCAGACCTCGTCGGTGGTGTTGGCGCTCGAGCTCCAGCATTCCGGCAGCTCAGAGCCGTTCGCGATCGACTCGCGCGTGATGGTCAAGGCCGCGCAGCGCAACGACGTCGAGGCGATGCAGAGCTCGATTCGCGACGCACTCGACGAAGCGCTGGGTCGCGCCGTGCGTCAAGCGGCCGCGTTGATCGCGCTCGAAGAGGCCTCCGAGAGCACGCTCGCCGGTAAGTTGAAGGACGCAGATTCCGCGGTGGCCGACGCGGCCGTGCGCCTGCTGGTTCGGCGGCAAAACACGGCGGCGCTGCCTGCGTTGCTGGAGCGCCTCAAGACCGACGACCTCGACACCTTGCGCGGGGTCATCGGCATGCTGGTCGAGCTGCGCGCTCCCGAATCGGTCAACCCGCTGGTCGAAGCGGCCAACCAGAAAGGCCCCGTCTTCGAGCGCGAGGTCGTCTTCGCGGTGGGCGCCATCGGCGGTGATGACGCCGAGGCCTACCTCGACCTGGTCGCCACCGGTCACGATGATGCGTTGCTCAAGGCCAGCGCTGCGCAGGCGCTGATCGAGCTGCGGCAGAAAAAGAAACCTCAGCCCCCCCGTGGAGAACCCCGATGAACCGTTTCCTTCTTCTCTGTGCGCTCGCCTTCGTTTCGTGCACCGCGGCCACGAAGACCACCGCTCCCACCAGGGTCGAGCCGACCGCGGGCGACTTCTACCCGTTGGCCCTCGGCATCACCTGGTCGTACGAAGTCAAGCTGTTGGGTCAGACGCGCATGCTCGACGTCACCACCCTGCGCAAGAACGGCGATGGCTTCGTGGAAGACTCCACCGGCGCGCAATTTCTGGTGGATGGTTTTGGGGTGCGGGATCAAAAACGGTACCTGCTGCGAAACCCCATCGCCGCCGGCACCAGGTGGACCAACGTGGTCTCGGTCTCTTCCGTCGAGGCCTATGAGATCACCGCCGCCAACCAGCCTTGCGATGCACCCGCCGGAAAATGGGAGGGTTGCGTGGTGGTCGAGAGCCGCAACCGGGTGGAAGAAGGCACCACGCTCGTCAACGAGATGACCTTCGCGCCCGGTGTAGGCATCGTGCGGCTTTCCACCGTGCTCGAGTCGAACGGCAAGCACATCCCCCAATCGACGCTGGCCCTGATGCAGTTCAAGACGCCTCAGGGTTGAAGGGTTCGGTCGGCAGAACTACCTTCCTGACTGTGGACGCGACCGAACTCTCGAATGAGGAGATGATCCTCTCCTTCCTGGCGGAAGGCGGAGACGACTACATCTCTGGGGCCGCGCTCTCCGACAAGCTCGGCCTCTCCCGCACCGCCGTGTGGAAGTACGTCGAACAGCTTCGCAAGATGGGCTACCGAATCGACGCCCAGTCGGCGAAGGGTTACCGGCTGCTCGAGGTGCCCGATCGACTCACCACGTTGGAGGTCGGCCCGTTGTTGGCCACCCGAGAGCTGGGTCATACGCTGCACCACTACGAGAAGCTCGAGTCGACCAACGCCAAGGCCTTCGAGCTGGCACAAGAAGGCGGCTCGCACGGAGAGGTGATCGTCACCGAGCACCAGACCGCCGGCAAAGGCCGCCGTGGCCGCAGCTGGGTCTCACCTGCCGGCAAGAGCCTCGCGTTGAGCGTCATTTTGCGACCGGAGATCGCGCCATCGCGCGCCCCCGAGGTCACCCTGGTGGCGGCCGTCGCGCTCGCTCAGACGCTGCGTGATTCAGGGGTGCAGGCCGACATCAAGTGGCCCAACGACGTGCAGATCGCCGGCAAAAAAGTCGCAGGCATTCTCACCGAGCTGAGCGCCGACGTAGAGCGGGTGCACTTCGTGGTCTTGGGCATCGGGGTGAACCTGAACGCCGAGCTCACCGACTTCCCGCCTGACGTGGCCAACCTGGCGACCTCGGTCAACCTCACCCGGCACAGCCCGGTGCACCGCGCGCTCTTCACCGCCGCGCTGCTGGCCAAGCTGGAGCAGTGGCTCGACACCTGGACTGACGACGGCTTCGCGCCGGTGCGTGAAGCGTGGAAGACGCTGGCCTCGACGCTGGGGCAAGAGGTGTTGGTGCGCGCCGATCAACGCGAGCTGCGCGGCATCGCCGAAGACATCGACGCCAGCGGGGCCTTGCTGCTGCGCGTCGGAGACACGCTCGAGCGGGTGTTGTCGGGCGACGTGGAACAGGTGCGCCCCCGGAAGTCGTAACCGTCGGGTAGTGCCCGGCGGTAACATCTCAGGTCCATGCTGCTCGCCATCGATGTCGGCAACACGAACACCGTCCTGGGCGTCTACGACGGCGCCTCCCTGCGGGCCCACTGGCGCATCGAGACCACGGCCCGGCGCACCTTCGACGAATACGGCATCCTCGCGTTGCAGCTCTTCGCCCACGCGAACCTCGACCCGAAGAAGGTCGACGCGGTGGCGGTCTCCAGCGTGGTGCCGACGCTCCAGTTCAACCTCGAAAAAATGAGCGAGCGCTACTTCCACTGCAAGCCGCTCTTCGTGGGGCCGGGCGTGAAGACGGGCATGCCGATTCTCTACGACAACCCGCGTGAGGTCGGTGCCGATCGCATCGTCAACGCCGTCGCCGCCTGGGAGCGTCACAAGGGCGCGCTGATCGTCGTCGACTTCGGTACGGCGACGACCTTCGACGCCGTGACGGCGAAGGGTGAGTACGCCGGCGGGGCGATCACCCCGGGCATCACCATCGCGATGGATGCGCTGACCCGCAACGCCTCGAAGCTGCCCCGGGTAGAGTTCGCCCGCCCGCCCCACGTGATCGGCAAGAACACGGTGCACTCGATGCAATCGGGCTTGGTGTTCGGCTACGTCTCGTTGGTCGACGGCATCTGCGATCGCATGAAGAAGGATCTGGGGCCCTCTACGCGGGTGTTCGCCACCGGCGGGCTCGCGCCGTTGATCGCCAGCGAGTCGAAGGCCATCGAAGAGGTCGACGAGTTCCTCACCCTCGAAGGCCTGCGCCTCATTCACGAGAGGAACCAGTCATGAGCGACGGAACCGTTGCAGACCCGGCCGTCTGCCCCATCACGCCCGAGTTCCTTCCGCCGAACATGATCAAGCACGTCGATCCCAAGGCGCCGGTGCCCTTGCGGATGATGGCGGCCAAGGCGCTGGTGCCCTTGAGCCCCTCCGACATGCTCAGCGTGTTGTTCATGCTCTCGTACGATCCCGATCAGGGCGTGCGCGATCAGGTGCAGAAGACCGCCTCGACGCTGCAGGATCGCACCGCCGCTTCGGGCTTCCGCGACGAAGAGGTGCACCCTCCGGTGCTGGGCTTCTTCCTGCGACTGTACGGGCAGAACGACACGTACGCGGAAATGCTGATTCTCAACGGCAACACGCCCGACGACGCGGTCGCGGCGGTGGCTGAAGGGTGCAGCAGGCGTACGGCCGAGACCATCGGGCAAAACCAACTGCGCCTGCTGCGGCACGACGGCATCATTCGCGCGCTGGCGCAGAACCCCAACGCAGTCGGCGCGTTGATCGACGGCGTCTGCGACTTCGCGGTGCGCAGCGGCATGAAGCTCGAAGACGTGCCGCAGATGACCGAAGCGCGCGTGCGCCTCTTCGGGCCTCAGGCCGCCACCGCGCCGCCGCCCAAAGAGGGCCCGACCGCCGACGACATCATCTCGGAATTTTCCATGCCCGATGCGCCCGGGGTGGAAGAGGGCATCACGCCGATGGAGGAGGCCAAGAAGCTCAGCCTCTCCAAGCGCATCATGTCGATGAACGTGTCGGAGAAGATCAAGCTCGCCACCAAGGGCAGCAAGGAGGCGCGCGGCATTCTGATGCGCGACTCGAACAAGCTGGTGTCGGTGGCGGTGATTCGCAGCCCGCGCATCACCGATGGCGAGGTGCTCACTCAGGCGCAGAGCAAGGTCTGCATCGATGACGTGCTGCGCGTCATCTATTCGAACCGCGAGTGGCTCAGGAAGTACGCCATCAAGCTGGCGCTGGTGAAGAACCCCAAGGTGCCGCAGGGCGTCTCGATGCGGTTGATCGCGACGCTGCATGAGCACGACGTGAAGAGCCTGGCGAAAGACAAGAACGTGCCGGGCAGCGTGCAGATGCTGGCGAAGAAGCAGATCGAGAAGAAGAACGCCCCCAAGAAGGGCGGCGACTGAGAGCAGAAGGGGTCTGCAGTGTGGCCCCTCAGCCCGCTTCTTCGCGGGGAGAGGGAGAGAAGATTCAGGCTTCGGCGATCTCGTCGATGTCGAGGTCTTCGCTGTCGGAAGGCGTCTCGCTCAAGGTGTCCATCGCCTGCTGCAGTGTGCCGCGCACCCGATCGAGCTGTTCCTGGTGGGCCTTGAGCCGCGATTGAGCGCGGTTGGCCTTCTCTTCGGCGCGGCTGCTCTGGGTCTCGGCATCGGCCAGGCGCTGACGCAGCGTGGAGATCTCGTCGGCGAAGCTGGTGGCCTGCGCCGAGAGCTGCGTGCGGGCCGAGTCGAGATCCATCTGGGCCTGCTCGTTCTGCGAACGCGCTTCGTCGGCTTCCCGCGAACGCTCTTCGAGCTGCGACTTGATCGCTTCGGCTTCACCGCGGGCCTCTGAGAGCTCCGACTCGGCCGTCTGGCGCGCCGATTCAGATTCCTGCTGGCTGGCGCGAAGACCATCGGCCTGGCCATCCACCTCGGCCACCCGCTGCTGCAACGAGTCGTAGTCAGCTTGCAGCGTCGACAGCTTGGCCGACGAGGAACGCGCCTCTTCTTTCGACGAGAGCAGCTGCTGGTCGACCTTTTTACGCTCAGCGGTCAGTTGGTCGGTCTTCGACTGGAGCGTCTTGAGCTGGGCCTCTTTCTTCGCGAGCTCTCCACTCGATTCGGAGAGCTGCTGCTCGATGCTGTTGCCCTTCTCCTGCAGGTCGAGGACCTCCTGCTCCTTGGCGTTGAGCTCGTTCTTGAGCCGGAGGACCTCTTTGTCCTTCTTGTTCGCCGCATCACGCAGCGCGAAGACCTCCTTGTTGTCGCTCTTGCCGGGGGCAGCGCGCGCGGTCTCCAGCTCGGTGTTCTTGTTCTCGACCTCGCTTTCCAGCTCGCGGATCTTCGACTCGAGCTCTTCGGTGCGGGAGCGGGCCTCGTCGAGCGCGCCGGTCAGCTCGGTCACCTTCGATCGCATCTCGCGCGCTTCGGACGAATCCATCGTCGAAGGCGAAGACTGGAACGTGGGGGCCGAACGCTGCGGCATCGGCGGGGGAGGGCCAGGGGGCGCCATGAAGCCGACCACGGTCTTCTCGACGGGGTAATTCGACTCTTCTTCGGTCTCGGGCGTGCTGAGGCTGATCTCTTCTTCGACGGGAGGCGCCTCCATGGGCTTCTCTTCGTCGAACATCGAGTCGACCATCGCGAGGTCAGCCTCGGCGTTGCCGGCGTCTTCGATGGGCGTCTCGATCGACACCTCGGCTTCGTCGTCGCCCAGCAACGAGCTGGGGTCGAAACCTTCTTCTTCGACGACCGGCGGGGCCGAGGGGAAACCGATGAGCTTGCCCACGCATTCCACCAGCGTGTCAGCGGTCAGCGGCTTGCCCAGGTACTCTTCTGCGCGCGTCTTGAGCTTCTGGTGCTGACCGAAACCCTTGGGGTCGCCGATGATGATGATCGGCACGCCTTTCAGGTCGTCGTCGCTCTTGAGCTTCTTGCAGATGATGTAGCCGTTCTGGCCGGCATCGAGATCGACTGCGAGCACCACGACGCCAGGCTTCTTCTTTCGAATCAGCTCGGGCGCACCTTTGCCGTCAGTGGTCTCATCAACTTCGAAGCCCCGGCCCACCAGGCCCTCGCGGAGCTCTCTCATCAGCGCGAGGTCCTTCTCGACGATCAAGACAGAATTCGACATGTGTCCCGGAAGCTAGTTGGCGCTCCCGAGGGGGTCAACGAACGTGACGCGACACCAGGGCCCAATTTGTCGGGAAAGCGCGCCCTACTGTTGGAGCGACGCGGGCCGCAGGTCGAGGGCCGGGGTCGCTTTCGGCATTTTACCCGACGCAGGCGGCAGCAGCTCACGGATGTCTTGCTCGTCGACGTCTCGGCCCACCAGTTGGTAGACCACGTCGCCTTCACGCCAGCTGACCACGTTGTAGCCGTGGCTCGAGCCCAGCTCGGCTTCGGAGCCGACATCGAGATCGTGATCGTCGCCAAAGACGAACAGGCCCATGGGGCGCGCCGAGTCGTAGCGAATGTAGGCGGCCGGCTTGTCACGCACCTGAAGCAAGCGAGCTCCGGTGGCGGTCGCGTTGGGGAAGCGGGGCAGGTTGACCGGGTGATCGAGCTTGCCGCCGAACCAGCGCTCGATGGCGTCAGGCGGCTGCTGGATCTCGAGGGGGAACTGGCGGGCGTGGCGCAGCGCCGCGTCTTGCTCGTAGAGGTGCCGCTGGTGCTGCCGGTACCCGTGATGCCCTGCGACCATCGCGAAGGTGACCCCGGCGGCGACGGCGGCCACCCGGCCGACGCTCACGCGCTGCTGGCGATTGGAGTCACGCGCGATGTTCTCGAACAGCCTGGCCTTGAAGGCTTCGGGCGCAGCGGGGCTTGCCTGACGCATCGCCGCCCGCAGGGTGGACAGGTTGTGGCGCTCGACCTCGACGTGCCGGGGGCAGGTGGGGCACGACGCCAGGTGCGTCTCGAAATCCGAGCTCGCCTCGGCGATCAGCTCGCCGTCGAGGTAGGGGGTCAGCTGGGTTTCGAGGTCGCGACAGTTCATGCGTGTGCGGGGGAACACCCGGTCATGCGAGCTTCTTCCGCTCTCGGAACTCGTTCAAGTCGACCGGCGCTCCCGACTCACCTTCACGGGCCAGGAGGATCTTCTGCAGTTGCTTGCGGCCGCGGAAGAGCCGGCTCATCACCGTGCCCACGGGAATATCGAGGATCTCGGCGATCTCCTTGTACGAGAACTCCTGGAGGTCAGCGAGGATCACCACCATGCGGAAGTCGATCGACAGGGTGTCGATGGCGACCAGCACGTGCTGGCTCATCACGCGGTTGACCAAAAACTCTTCGGGGTTCTGCGTCTGCTCGGTCAGCTCGGCGCTGAAGAAGCGGGCCTCGACCGACTGGCGCTCCGACTCGTCTTGCAGCGAGCGCTCGCGCGTGTTTCGGCGGTAGCTGTTGATGAAGGTGTTGGTGAGGATCTTGAAGATCCACGCGCGGAAGTTGGTGCCCTTCTCGAACTTCTCGAAGAAGCGCCACGCACGCATCACGGTGTCTTGCACCAGGTCTTCCGCGTTGCGTTCGTTGCGGGTCAGCCGCACCGCCGACGCGTAGAGCGGATCGAGCCAGGGCGTGAGCAGCGCCTCGAACTGGGCTCGATTCTGGTTGCTGCGTGAAAGACCGAACATCTGAAGACTCCTTTTCGCAGCCAGGCTGCGTGCACCCGGGCGGGACAACACTTCGACGGCTCGTTGATTCCCTCATGTCGGCGAGGCCAGCTCGCCACCACAGGGAATACACACGAGCACGGCGCGTGCCGATTGCCAGGAGGCTTCAACCCAGCCAAATGAGGGGGATTGTGCCCCCACGGGTGAGCAGCCCGCGGCGCAGCTGACATCACTGCGCAGCCGGGCCGTGTCAAAACGTCAGCTGGCGGCCTTGCGCTTGGCGGGCGCAGCAGCGGCCTTGCCGGCGAGCGCGTCCATGATGGGCATGTAGTCGTAGCCCAGGTCCTTCGCGACGGCCTCGTAGGTGATGTGCCCGCCGTAGGTGTTCAGACCGCGAGAGAGCGCGATGTCAGACTTCACGGCCTCGGCCAGGCCCATGTCTGCGATCTTGCGGCCGTAGGGGCGGGTGGCGTTGGTGAGCGCGAAGGTCGAGGTCATCGGCACGGCGCCGGGCATGTTCGCCACTCCATAATGAATGACGCCCGATACTTCGTACGTCGGGTGGTCATGCGTCGTCGCCCTGATGGTCTCGATACAACCGCCCTGGTCGACGGCCACGTCCACCACCACCGAGCCCTTCGACATTTCGGCAACCAACTGCTTCGAGACGAGGCGGGGGGCCTTCGCACCGGGGATCAGCACGGCGCCGACCACCAGGTCAGCCTCGCGCACGCAGCGGGCGATGTTCTCGGAGTCGCTCATCAGGGTCTTCAAGCGGCCGCCGAAGATGTCGTCGAGGTACGTCAGCTGCTTCAAGCTCACATCCAGAATGGTGACGTCAGCGCCCATGCCCACGGCGACCTTCGCCGCGCACGTGCCGACCACGCCGCCACCGATGATGGTGACCTTGCTGTTACGCACACCCGGCACGCCGCCCAGAAGAATGCCCTTGCCGCCGTGGGCCTTCTCGAGCGAGCTGGCGCCGACCTGAATGGCCATCTTGCCGGCCACTTCGCTCATGGGGCGCAGCAGGGGCAACGAGCCGTCGTCGGGTTGAATGGTCTCGTAGGCGACGGCGGCGATCTTCTTGGCCACCAGCACCTTGGCGAGCTCGGGCACGGCCGCGAGGTGGAAGTAGGTGTAGATGATCTGGCCGGTCTGCATGCGCTTGTACTCGGGCTCGATCGGCTCTTTCACCTTGACGATCATCTCGGCGCGCTTCCACAGCTCATCGGCGGTCTTGATCAGCTTCGCGCCGACGCGCTCGTACTCTGCGTCGGTGATGCCGGCGCCTTCGCCAGCGCTCTTCTCGACGAGCACGGTGTGGCCTGCCGTGACGTACGCCTTGGCGATGGCCGGGGTCATGCCAACGCGGTACTCGCGGGTCTTGATTTCTTTCGGTACGCCAACGATCACGGGGAGCTCCCTGGGGGTGGAAACAGCTTGGAAAGAGGCGCTCTCATGACGGTCGAGCACATCGCGAGTCAAATGGAATTCTGTGACGCGATGCGCCGGAACCTGCCGGATTCGCAAAAGAAAACCGCCGCCACCCAGACGGGGAGGCGGCGGCTTGAAGCGGTCCCGGCGGGATTCGAACCCACGACCCCTGGCTTCGGAGGCCAGTACTCTATCCAGCTGAGCTACGAGACCCTGCGACGGCGCGTCGAACAGGCGCGCGAGCCTATACACAACTCGAAAGCCAAAGTCCTGACCGAAACCATGCGCACGGTAGAGTGCCCGCGATGACGACTTCCGCAGACGGTCGGATGCTGGGGCGCTACCAGCTTCTTTTCATGTTGGGTCAGGGGGGCATGGGCGAGGTGCATCTCGCGCGGCTGACGGGGGCCGCGGGCTTCGAGAAGCTGTGCATCGTCAAGACGGTGTTGCCCCATTTGATGGGCGACCAGAACTTCATCGACCGGTTTCACCATGAAGCGCGCGTGCTGGTGCAGTTGACGCACTCGAACATCGCCCAGGTCTACGACATGGGCGAGTTCGACAACTCGCTCTACATGGCCATCGAGTACGTGCCGGGCGTCGATCTCTCGCGCGTGCAGACCCGGGTGGAGCGCCAGCGCGCGGTGATGCCCATTGCCATGGCGGTCTTCATCGGGCAGCAGATCAACGAGGCGCTGGGTTACGCGCACCGCAAGGTGGGGGCCGACGGCCAGCCGCTGGGCATCGTGCACCGCGACGTGTCGCCGCAGAACGTGATGGTCTCGTACGAAGGCGAAGTGAAGGTGATCGACTTCGGCCTCGCCAAGAGCACGGCGCGCTCGAAGCAGACCCTGCCTTCCACGGTGATGGGCAAGCTCGGCTACATGTCGCCTGAGCAGGCGCTCGCGAAGCCGGTCGACCACCGCTCCGACATCTTCTCGTCGGGCATCGTGGTGTGGGAAATGCTCGCCGGGAAGTCGATGTACGCTGGCGGCACCATGTCGGAGATGGTCGTGCAGATGGCGATGGGCGAGGTGCCTTCGCTGTCTGCTGCGCGGCCCGACATCTCGCCCACGCTCGAGCAAATCGTGATGCGCGCGCTCGCGAAAGATCCCGCGGCCCGCTACCAGCGCGCCGACGACTTCGCGCGGGCGCTCAACGAGCTGGCGGTGCGTGAGCAGATGACGGTGGGCGCGGAAGACGTGGGCAACTACGTGCGCGCGATGTGCCCTGAAGAGTTCGCGGCCGAGCGGCAGCTGCAGTCGAAGCTGTCGGTGATGCGCAAGGGGGGCCCGCTGCCCGAGGTCGCCAGCGAGCCGGAGTTCGAAGGCACCTTCATGCGGCCTTCCTCGCTGGAAAATGGCAAGGCGACCGGGCCTGTGATGACGCCGGCGCAGAAGATGCTCTCGGTGATTGCGCCCAGCGCCAAGGTGGTGCCGAAGGCGAAGTCGATTGTCGCCCCTTCAACTGCGGACGACCTCGAATTGCCCATCGTGGTGCCGAAGAGCAAGACGCCGCTGCTGGTGGTGGGCCTGCTGCTGTTCATCGCGCTGGCTGCGGGTGCTCTCTATTTCTTGCAGCCCCAGGATCCGAAGCCGGTCGCCGAGGTGACCATCGACGCGGGCAGCGCTGTCGTGGTGGCGGTGGCTGACCCGGTGCCCGTCACAGATCCTGTGAAGGAACCGGGGGTCGAGAAGCCGAAGGTGACGCTCGAGATGATCAGGGTCGAGGGCAAGGTGTGGAAGGTGCTCAAGAAGGGCGGGGAAGACCTCGTGCTCCTCGACAAGAAAGACAGGCTGGCTGAGGGCGATCGCGTGAACCTGGTGGGCGAGGCGGGCGCTGACGGCAAGCGGCCGCTCTATGCACGCGCCGCGGTGCTCAGCGTGAACGGGTCGATCGCCAAGCTGCTCTTCGATGAAGACGCGCCGCTGCCCGAGACGGTGTTCGCTGCGAAAGATGCCTCTCCGAAGAAGGTGGTGGTGGCGCGGAAGGAACCTGTGAAGACGCCCGAGGTGGCCGAGGTGGCCGAGGTGGCCGAGGTGGCCGAGGTGGCCGAGGTGGCCGAGGTGGCCGAGGTGGCCGAGGTGGTCAAGGTGGCCGAGGTGGTCAAGGTGGCCGAGGTCACGAAGGTGCCTGAGCCCACCGAGCCGTTGGTGGTGAAGACCGTCGAGCCTGAGCAGCCCAAGGTGGCGCCCAGCGCGCAGTTGTTCGGCACGATTCGGATGTCGGTGCCCAACCTCATCGGCAACCGCGGGGTGTTCGTGCGCAACAACAACGAGTTCCCGCTGAGCAACTGCGAGATCCGTCTGCCCAGCAACGTGGTGTTCAAGCTGGGCCGCAAGGTGATGTCGGCCAAGGATGAGCTCAAGCTGCCGTTTCGCGACTTCCGGCCCGATCCCCGCCCGGTGGATCCTCAGTTCAAGTCGGACTGGGCCGCGGTCTACTGCCGCGAAGGCACGGGCTACTTCAAGACCAGCTACGACAAGCGGTAGCTGGCACGGCTGCCTTCAAGAGCGTGATGTCGACGAGGTCGATGTTACGCAACTCGCAATCGAGCTCGCCAAACACGTCGTGTCGAACGGTCACTCGCGAGCTTCGCGGTCGATTGCGAGTTCTGTAACAAGTGAGGATCTTCGCCCGAGGCACAGAGGCCTGCCCGAGACGGCTTCGTTTCAAGACCCGATGCCACTCAAGCTTTACTTCTGGGCGATGTCCCACTTGGTCCGCTTCCACGTCGCCCTGAACGCCGCTTCACTCGCGAGCGCCACCTTCCCCGAGTGCTCATTGCCGTCGAGGAACAGCACGAAATCCATCTGGGGAAAGCCGCGCTCGAGATCGGCATCGAAGCGCCGCACGATCTGATTTGCAGGCAGCGTGCGCCGGCCCGCCACATCGACCAATTCCAGCGAGACGCCCTTCTGCCCCTGGCCGGGCTGGTACGACTTGTAGACGAGCTCCGAGCACACGATCGCAGAGTCGCTGAAGAAGTCGAAGTCGAAGTCGTACGGGCGGCCCTGGTACTTGAAGGCGTGCTCGATGGCCTTCGCCTTGTCGACGGGCGCCAAACGCGGGCGCATCACGCCCAGATAATCCACGCCGAACGCGTGCTCGATCGCGGTGAAGCTGACGCCTTCTGAGATCGACTCCATCACCCGGATGGGGCCGTGGCCCTGGAAGTCGACCCCTTCGGCGTACGCCTTCCACTTCGTGGGGTACCGCTTCTCTAGCAGCTCGCTGAACGTGGCCGCCTTCTCGGGCTGCCCATGGGTCCACGCGATCACGTCGGGGTCGGCATCGAACGCAGCAGCGAGCTCAGGCGCGGTGCCCAGGAACAGCTCGGCGTGCGGCCAGAACCCCGGCAGACCGATGTTCGAGAGAAACCAGTTCTGCCGGCTGACGATGATGTCGCCTGAACGAATGGTGGGCAGCACGAACTTCTCCACGTCGGCCAGGGTGACCAGCGGCTTGCCGATGCGCGCCACGCGGGTGTCTCCCGCCCACTCTGCGAAGCTCTTCTGCACGGGGAAGATGGCGTGGGCCGAGGTGTTGGCCACGATGTCTTTCGCGTTGGTCAGGAAGAGCTTGGTGCCGTTCTTCACCAGGCAGCTCTTGGCGATGGTCGAATCGGCCTTCATCTCACCGACGGCCCAGGTCACTGAGGCGTCGTTCGCGGCCTTCTGCTTCTTGAGGTACGGCACGGCGGCCACGGCGTAGGTGTCACCGGTGAGCAGCTGCGTCGAGGTCGCGACGTGAATCGCCTTCAGCTTGAACGCGGCGAAGGCGCCCTGCGGCACGCCGTACTCGTCGTTGGCCTCGTCGAAGATGGTCTCGAGCTGCTTGTTGTCGATGACCAGCTCGGCGAACTTGAGGCCGTTGGCGAGCAGCGCGGTCAACGCGGTGTGCGTGAGCAGGAAGCCCCAGGCGTGTTTCGGATCAGTCGGGGGCACCTTCACGAAGTCCCAGTACTTCTGGCGCAAGCCCTCGGTGGCGCTGAAGTACGCAAAGAGCGAACCCCAGGTGGAGAGCAGCGTCTGCTTGTCTTCCGCCGCGTAGACCGCCTTCTGTCTGGTGCTGAAGAGGGCCTTGTTCTTCGTCACGCCGCTCATCACGGTGCCCATGCCGGCGACGAACTGCTGCAGCGTCTGAAGATCGTGGCGCGCCGTCTCGATGAACGCCTCGTTCGAGAGCTCGTACACCGGGGTGGGGGCAACGGGAGCGGCTGCCAGGAGGGCGAGGGTCAGGAGGCTGGTCATCGAGCGGGGACCCTACCGCGAGGCTAGGTTTCCGGTCATGGCGCGACTGATCGAAGACGAGGCGGGCATCTCGGCCCTGGTGAACGGGCTGAAGCGAGTGGCGGTGTTGGGAATCAAGACGGAGGCGCAGAGTGGTCAGCCCGCCTTCTCGGTGCCTCAATACCTGCAGCGCGTGGGCGTGGAGGTGGTGCCCGTGCCCGTCTACTATCCCGAGGTCACTCAGATTCTCGGCAAGCCGGTGTTCCGCACCCTCGCGGCGATTCCCGGTGAGCTCGATCTGGTCGACGTCTTTCGCCGGCCGCAAGACATCGATCAACACCTCGACGACATCATCGCCAAACGCCCGAAGGCGGTCTGGTTTCAGCTGGGCATCCGCAACGACGAAGCGGCGAAGAAGCTGGTCGAGGCGGGCATCGACGTCGTGCAGGATCGCTGCCTGCTGGTCGAGCACAGCAAGTTCGCCTCGAAGTAATCAGTCTTCGCCAGACCACGTGCCCGGGGAACGGCTCAACGCGTCGGTGATCGAAGCGCGACCTGCGGCGACCGCCTCGGGACCTTTGTGCATCTCGTTGGGCGAGACGAAAGGCAGCCGCGAGGTGACCACGTGCACTTCGACGCCGCGGGCCTCGAGCAGGGCCAGCTGCAGGCGAAAGTTTTCCTTGCGGATCGCCGCGAAGCCGCTGGCCATGCCGCTGGCGTACGCGAGCGCGCCCGTGGGCTCCTTCGCGCCATCGCGGCTGGGAAGGAAGTGCACCAGCAGCACGTCGAGCTTCGAACCCTGAGCCTGCGCGAGCGCCAGGGCAGGGGCCTTGTCGACGATGCCGCCATCCCAGAGCAGGTGCTCCTGCCTTCTGACTGCTTGAAAGAGCCCAGGGTACGCGCAGGTCGCGTGCACCGCTGAGGCGAGGTCTCCGCTCTGGATGACCTCGGGTGCTTGCGTGGTCAGGTTGGTCGCCACCAGCAGCAGCGGCACCGCGAGCGCTTCGAAGCTCTGCACGGGCAGGAACGAGCGCAGCAGCTCGACGAAACGATCGCCTTTGAGCAGACCGCTGAGCCGCGAGCCCTTGCGCAACGCATCGACGGCGATGCCCAGATAGTCGGGATCCCAGAAGTGTTTACGGCGCTGCTGGAGAAGCAGCTCGGCCATGCGCGCAGGTGCAATGCCCGAGGCGGCGAAGGCGGCGATCATGCCACCCGCCGAGGTGCCGGCCCAGGCGCTCGGCGTAATGCCGTGGCTGAGCAGGCCGTCGACGAAGCCCGCGTGTCCGTAGAAGCCGAAGTAGCCCGCGGACAGCACGACGCCCACGCGCCGGCCTCGCAGCCGATCGATGAGGCTCATTCCCGCTGCCAGGCCTCGTAGACGGCGACGGCGCTGGTGAGCACGGCGAGCAAGATGAAGGGCAACGACCACAAGCTGATCGATCTGACGAGGCCTTCACCGAGCGCGCCCATGCAGACCGCCACCAGCGCGATCGCGTCGAGAATGAGCTCGAGCGGGCGCGGCTGAATGCCCGGCTCGGACGCCGCGATGGGCCAGCTCGGAATCGGCGTGCTCTCGCCCCAGTTCGCGCGCCCCAACCAGCGGCTCCACATGAACCGGCGGGTGCCCCAGGCGCCCAACGCGAGCCCGATGCAGGTGCTCACCAGGAAGGCCGTGCTGATTGTGAGGACCGCGATGGTGAAGAAGGCCAGCGACAGCACGATCGCCGACAGGCTCACGAGGTACAAAATCCACGCGCTGAGCGCCGCGAGACCAGTCTGATGCGCGGGCTTGCTCACCGGGATCTGCGGCTTGCCCTGCAGCGGCTGAGGGAGCTGACCTGGGTGCGTGTCCACCGCGTCGACCACGGACAGCACGAGCGGCAGCAGATCGCCGGTGAGCTCGAGCCCCGCGCCCCGGAAGTCGGCTTCAGTCAGCCGGCGCGAACGGATTCGCACTTCAGGCGTGAGCACCAGCGCCGCGGCGTCGAGGAATTCGTTGATCCGGCGGATGCCTTCCATCGGCACCGACTGCCGCGACACGGTGTCGAGCACGCTCGCGCGCAGCATCACCGGCCGCGCATCACGCAAGGTGAGCAGGGCGGCGCGATCGGGGGCGCCTTCATCGGGGCGCCAATCGAGCAGCGTGATGGCGGTGACGTCGGCCGGCGAGAAGACCTGCAGGTCGCCTATTGACGTGCCCGCCCGCCACGTCTTGTCGAAGAACTCGAACGAGGTGGCGATGCCCCAGCCGACCTCAGCGGGGGGCTGCTCGGGGCCCGCGACCGCCACGCCGATCTTGAGGCGCTGCACCTGCGAGGCGATGCGCTCGGCATCAGAGGCGTTCTCGAAGATCGCCAGCAGCCGGGGCACCTGGATCGCGATGTCCGGCTGGGGGGCTCCGGCGCGCTTGATGAGCACCTGCCGCAGTTCATCGGGCAGCTTTCCGGGGCCGACGAAGATCGTGTGGCGGTGGGCGAACATGGGCGGCCCGATGCTCGCCCTTTCGTGACTTCTTTCCTAGTGCTGGGCCACAGTGATTCTGACCGATCGAGAACCGCTCACCGCTCCGAAGAAACAACCCACCGTTCGCATCGAGCGCGGTCGAGATGCCGAAGTGCTCCCTCGACTTCGCTCGCAGGGTTTTACGAAATGAGGGATGACCTCGCCTTCGGGCGACAAGTGCCCCCTCGACTGCGCTCGGGGAGACCGGTGATTGGAGTCATTTCTGGTTCCGCCAACCCTCTGGGGGAGGACCGGTGTGAACGCGGTCTTCACTGTGGTCAGGTACGAGTGATGTCGGAGGCTTTGGGCCCCGTTGCATCCTGTAGCGGTTTTCTTGCCGGGTCGATCGCCGCTGGTACCTTGGCGCCTCGAATGGATCGCCGTCGACACGTGGTTTGGGCAGCAGTGGCGATCGCGTTTCTGTTCGCGGTGGTGTCCCTTTCAGCCGAGGGCGGTTTTCGCCGCTACGCCCGGCTCAACCGCGACCTCCACACGCTCGAAGTTCGGAACGCGAGGCTGAGCGCCGACAACGAAAGGCTCATGCGCGAAGTGCAGCGCGTGCGCAGTGAGCCCGCCGCCATCGAGCGTGCGGCCCGAGAGAGTCTCGGCCTCGTTCGCAGTGGAGAGATCGTCTTCAACCTGGAGTCTCAATGATCTGGTTCGTGTCGCCTCGGCCAGCTGTCCGCTTCGCTCCCATCTGTCTCGCGCAGCGTTTCGCTGCTGGCGGCGCCACTCCATGATGACCACCCCGGTCGTTACGCCTCGTCACAGCAGGTCGATGGCCTTCACTCCAGGAAAGTGGACGCAGGTGCTGGTGCGCCTGGTGCCCTCCGCCGCGGTGCTGCTGGTGTTCGCCTTCCTCGCGCGCGGCCGGTTCCGCACCATCGACGGGCTCGAGTGGGTTGACGGCGCGGCGGTCGGCCTGCTGGTGCTGGGCGGCGTGCTTTCCACCATTCGCCGGGTGCGCCGCTCGATGTCGAAGGCGCCCCTGCTGCTGCGCGACGAGCTCGAGTTCGGTGGCACGTTGCTGGCCGCTGCCTTCATCGGCGTTTCGCTCGGCGGTGAGCAGCTCTTCCCCATCGTCTACCTGCTGATGGCGTTCCTGGTGACGTTCCTGCCGCGGCCTGCTGCGGGCACGCTGCTGGGCAGTGCGGTGCTCTTCGACGCGTTGCTCACGCTGCCCGAGCGCTGGGGCGTCTTCCTGGGCCGCGCGTTGTTCCTGGGTCTCTTCGCCGGGCTGTACCACCTCGTGCTCTCCACCCGCCTCGCCGTCGCGCGGCGCGCTGAAGAAGACGCGGTGAAGAACAAGATCAAAGACATCGAAGAGCGGGCGCGCACCTTCCGCCTGGTCTCCAGCGGCGCGAACGACAGCCTTCCGGGCGTGAAGGATCAGGAGAAGTGGTTGGTCGCGGCGGTGAAGGAAATCGAAGGCGCCACCGGCAGCGCGCTCGAGGTCGCGGAGACCTCGCTCCACACGCACACGGTCGCGGTCTTCCTGCTCACGTCAGACGATCGATCACTCAAGCTGCACGACTGCCGCTCGAGCTCTGAACAGATTCAGCGCGAACGTTTCGCCGCAGGTGAGGGCATCTTCGGTGCGTTGCTCAAGCGCGGCGTGCCGGTGCGCATGAACTCGAGCTCGGGCCTCAAGGGCGTGACGCACTATGAAGCGGGCGGCCCTGACATCGGCGCGGTGCTGGCGGTGCCGATCGTCGAAGGCGGCGGGTTGCTGCGCGGCGTGCTGGTGGCCGATCGCCTGGAGAACAAGCCGTTCAGCGAGCAGGACGAACACCTGCTCCAGGTCATCGGCGGCGAGGTGCTGCGGGCGATCGAGGTCGAGCGGGTGATGGGCTACATCCGCCGATCGCGCGATGAAAAAGACAGGTTCTTTCGCGCGATCGAAGAGTTGAACCGCGCTGGGTCCCCCGAGCAGGTGTTCCTCGCCGTGCTGGAAAGCGCCCGCCAGGTCGCCCCCCTCGAGTTCTGCGCGGTGACCCTGGTCTCAGAGCAGAACGGCGCGCGCGCGCACCGGATCATGCGGATGACCGGCGTGACCTCGGCCGGCCGCGCGCTCGAGGGCCAGACGTTCGCCGACAACAACGGGCTGGTGGCGAACGTGGTGCGGTACGGCGCTCCGCTGCCGGGTCGGGATGCAGGCGCGATGGATCGGCAGATCATTTTCGACGACGACACGCAGATCCGCGGGTTGCAGTCGCTCAAGATCTTCCCGCTGGTGGCAGGCGATCGCATCCTCGGCACGCTGGTGACGGGCTCGCGGAAAAAGGCGGCGTTCGACAGCGACGAGCTGCGCATGCTCGAGGTGATCGCGATTCAGGCGGCGCAGGCCGTGCTCCGCGCTCAGCTGTTCGAGGCGATGGAGAAGATGGCCACCACCGATGGTCTGACGGGCCTCGTCAACCACCGCACGTTCCAGGAGCGCTTCGACGAGCAGCTCGCCGCCGCGAAGAGGTACTCGCGGAAGCTCTCGTTCATCCTCACCGACATCGATCACTTCAAGTCGGTCAACGACACCTACGGCCACCCGATGGGCGACCAGGTGCTCAAGGGCGTGGCGAAGATCCTCAAGGAGCAGGCCCGCGACACCGACATCGTGGCCCGCTACGGCGGCGAAGAGTTCGCCATCGTGATGCCTGAGACCGACGTGAAGGGCGCGCACGCGATCGCCGAACGCATCCGCGAGCGCATCTTGAAAGAGGTCTTTTTGACGGATCAGGGCCCGCTGAAGGTCACGCTCTCGCTGGGCGTGGCGACCTTCCCCGATGTGGGCACGGAGAAGCCTCAGCTGATCGAGCTGGCTGATCAGTGTCTGTATTACGCCAAGCGCCACGGCCGGAATCAGTCGGTGACCGTGCAGCAGATGCAGGCGGCCAAGCCGCGCGCGGTCGAGGGCTGACCTCACTGCGCGGGATGAACGGTGGGCTTCGCTCGGGGGAAATGCCAACATCCAGGTCAGATGGGTATCCGAGGGCAGCTGACGTTGCTGGTTCCGGGGATCGTCGCTCTGGCCCTGGCCCTCGGTACGTTCCTCGAGGTGCGAAGGGAACAGCGCGAGTCCGTCGAGGACTTCCGGCTGCGCAACGAGAAGGTGTTGCAGTCGATCGGCGTGACGGTCGCGGTCAACATCGCGCAGAACGACATGAGCGGGCTCGACACGTTGATAGCGCAGTTCTCGGAGTCGATGCGTGAACGCGACTTGAAAGAGCTCGCGGTGCTCGACGATCAAGGCCGGGTGCTCGCGCACAGTGAAGCCGAGCGCTTCAATACCGTCGCCAACGACGCGTTCAGCCAGACCGCCACGCAGGTCGAAGGCGTCGCCTGGGAGCAGCAGGGCGACTCGTTTCGCATCTCGGTGCCGGCGGTCTCAGGCATTCGCTGGGGCACGGTCACCGCGACGTATTCGCTAGAGCGGCTCAGCGCGCAGCTCGAACGCACCCGCCTGCGGCTGGGCATCACCTCGGCGGTGCTCTTTCTGGTGCTGGGGGCGATCCTGTTTTTGGGGCTCGATCGGCTGGTGGTCAGGCCGGTGCGCACGCTGCAGACCGCCGTGCGCCGAATGGGCGAGGGGCACCTGTCGACGCGGGTTCCCCCGCTGCGGGGCTCTGAGCTGGGCGAGCTCACCAACACCATCAATCGCATGGCCTCTGCGCTTCAACACGAACGAGAGAACCTCGAGCGTGCCGTCGCCGAGCGCACCAAGGAGCTGCAAGACGCCAACGCGCGGCTCGAGCGCCTGGCGGTGACCGATGGCTTGACCGGCGTGTTCAATCACCGCCGCTTTCAGGAGCAGCTGCAGGCCGAGATCCTGCGCTCCGATCGTCACAAACGCCCGATGGGGGTGCTGATGGTCGACGTCGACTTCTTCAAGAAGGTGAACGACGCGATGGGGCACCCGGCCGGTGACGAGCTGCTGCGCCGCCTGGCCGAGGTGCTGAGCATCGATCTGCGGCAGACCGATCTCATCGCGCGGTACGGCGGTGAAGAGTTCGCGGTGCTGCTGCCGGAGACCACCAAGAGCGAGGCGATGCAGGTCGCTGAGCGCATGCGCATCGCGGTGGAAGAGAAGATCAACGATGGCAAGATGCCGTGGCCCGCGAAGGTGACCGTCAGCATCGGGGTGGGCACCTTTCCTG
Organism: Archangium sp.; assembly: GCA_043773025.1. Classification (GTDB taxonomy): domain Bacteria; phylum Myxococcota; class Myxococcia; order Myxococcales; family Myxococcaceae; genus Archangium_A. Next base: position 79,915 of record JAYVFP010000105.1, on the reverse strand, counting down.
AGGACGGCAAGAGCGGCGAGCAGGTGCTCTCGGCGGCGGATCAGGCGATGTACGTCGCGAAGCGGCAGGGCCGGAACCGGGTGATCGGCGCGCGCGGGGTGATCACGTGAACCGTTCCTCCCGGGCAGGGAACCGGCTTCGCCTTCAAATTCACCCGAAGGAACAACCAACCGGTCATCCCGAGCGAAGTCGAGGGATTCCCTTTGCTCGCGCGGCAGTGGCATCTCGACTGCGCTCGATGCGAACGGTGGTGGGCTGGTCCTTAGGCGCGGCGTCGAGGGAGCACCTCGTCTTTGAGCAGCAAGTGCGCCCTCGACTTCGCTTTGGGGGGGCTGGTTTGTTTCTCACCCTGGCGCTCCTCTCGTGCACCGACCCCGTGATGGTGCAGCCGCCGCCGTCACGCCGGGTGGTCGCTCCGGTCGCGGTGTTTTCACCCCCTTCGGGCTTCACCAGGCTGCGCTTCGGGCTGGTCCCGTTTCTCTCTGCGCAGACGATGATCGCCTCACACAAGCGCATGGCCGATCACCTGGCGAAGTCACTGTCGGTGCCGGTCGAGCTGATCGTCGGCGACAGCTACGGCGACGCGATCGATCGGCTGCAGCGCGGTGAGTTCGATCTCGTCGAGCTGAGCCCGCTGGCCTACGCCGAGGCGAGCAGCCGCATGAAGCTGCACTGCATTCTTCAGACGATCGCCGACGGCTCGGCCACGGCCTCCGGCTACATCTTCGTGCGCGACGACAGCCCGCGGCGCACCATCGAAGATCTCAAGGGCGCCAGCTTCGGCTTCGTCGATCCGATGTCGACCTCCGGCTCGTTGATGGCCAGAAAGCTGCTCAAGGACAAGGGCTTCGACCTCGACCGTGATCTCGGTAAGACGGAGTACCTGGGCAACCACGAAGCGGTGTTGATCGCCGTGCTGGAGGGGCGGGTGGATGCGGGCGCCACGTATCAAGGCTCGTTCAACGCGCTGCGACGCTCGAAGGGAATCGATCCGCTCTCGTTCCGGGTGGTCGCCAAGACGCCGCGTACGCCCCGCGACATCTTCTGCGTGAGGCCCGATTTGCCCAAAGAGATCGTCGAGGCCATCACCGCCTCGTTGATGCCGCTCTCGGGCCGAGATCGTGCCGGCCGCGAGATCCTCGGGCCCTTGAGCTTGAACGGCTTTCAGCCCGCCAACGACGCCTCCTACGATCTGGTGCGCTCGGTGGCCGCGGAGCTCAAGAAATGACCGTGCCGCTCGCGGTGACGGTCACCGCGAAACAACGAGGCCGGCAGCTCCCCGCGGCGAAGGCGAAGGCGGCACAGTGGGGTCTCCCGTGCTTTTCCTTCGACCGCGCCGACGGCATTCCGCTTCGTGAACGCATCGGCACCGTGGCCGACGCATTCCTGGTGCTCGGTGGCGACGGGTGGACGCTGCATGACGCGAGCGGCTCGCTCTATTTTTCCCCCGGCACCGCCGCGCTGCGGGTGCGGCGCATCGGCACGCCGAAGCAAGATGAAGACGTGTTGGTGCGGTTGTGTGAGCTGCAGCCCGGTGACTCGGTCTTCGACGGCACACTCGGCCTGGGTTCCGACGCGTTGATCTGCGCGCGGGTGGTGGGGCCACAGGGCAGGGTGATCGGCGTCGAGGCTTCCTTACCGCTCTTCGTCCTGGCCAGTGAAGGGCTCGAGCGCAAACCGCCGTTCCCCGACAGCGCACGCATCGACGTGAGACACGGCACGGCGCACGAGGTGCTGCGTTCACTCGAGTCGCACAGCATCGACTGCGTGATCTTCGACCCGATGTTCGACTTGCCGAAGGCGTCCACGCCCTCGTTCAACATGTTGCGCCGCTACGCCTCACACGAGCCGCTCGACGAGGTGACGCTGGCCGAAGCCCGCCGCGTCGCGAAGCGCTGGGTGGTGGTGAAAGGCGGCCGCTACGGGAAAGAGTTCGAGCGGCTGGGCCTGACGCCGCTCAAGCTGACGCGCTTCAAGCCGCTCGTCTGGGCCCGGGTGCTTCCCTCTCCCCGCTGCGCAGACTGGTGAAATAGGTGCCTCGACTCCGCTCGGCACGAACGGAACCGGCCGAAATCCGTCCGAGAGGGTTGGCGGAATTGGAAATGACTCCAATCACCGGTCTCCCCGAGCGCAGTCGAGGGGGCATTTGCCGCTCGAAGGCGAGGTAATCCCTCGACTCCGCTCGGAATGAACGGTGCGCGATCGTTATTTCGAGAAAAACCTGCGAGCGAAGTCGAGGGCCTACTTCAACAGTCTCCTTCGCAAGGAAAGTTCTCTCGGCGCACCGACGCTGACTTTTACGGAATGTCAGCCGAACGATTCGCGCCCTTGGGCAGACCCTCGCTCCCCAGAGTCGCAAGCCGAAACGTGCTCGCCGTCTCATGCGGCATCAGCTCACGCTGGCTGCGGTAGTAGTGCAGCGGCGAGTAGAAAATCAGGTTCGACACGCGCGACGTGTACAGACACGCGTACTGCTCGACCTGCTCACCGAAGCGCGAGTTCTCGTTGCCCTCTTTGAAGTGCAGCCCCCAGAACGGGTTGAAGCCCTTCTCGATGTCGGCCTCGAGGATCTTCGCGATCTCCGTGCACTCCCTCATCGCCTTGCGCAATCGATCGAGCTCGGCCTTCACCGACTTGAAGTTCGCCTCGAGCTCGGCGGTGAGCTCGGGTGTCGGGTGCTCCTTCTGCAACCGCCGTTCGATTTGATTGAGCTGTGCCTTGCGCGGGGCGATCTCGTCATCGAGGCGCGCCTGCAGTTGCTCCACGCCTTGCAGCCGGTACACCTCGGTGCGGCGTGACTCGAGGTAATCGAGCTCGTCTTCGATCTCCTGAACGATCATGCACGTGCGCCACATCGAGGTCTTCTTCGACTTGAGAATGTCGCCGTAGATGTGATCGCCGACGTAGAGCACGGCGTCGCCGCGGTACCCGGTGATGCGCTCAAAATCGATGAGGTTGCCGCCCTGGTACACCTTGCCGCGCTCGAGCTCGGTGGCCTCGCCCAGCACCTTGTTCTCATCACTCGACGGATCGATGGAAAGAAACGGCCGCTGCTCGCTGAAGAAGCCGGGCTTCGCACCACCAGTCACGATGAAGTCGAAGTAGTTCTTCCAGCTCGGGTACTCGGGGAGCACGCCGTCGAGCAGGTACGACATCACCGCGTTGGTGTAGTCCCACAACGAGTTGGTGAGCACGAACAGCTTCTTGCCGCCCGAGCGCAGCTTGTGGAGCGCAGGCCCGAGCTCTTCGTCTTTGAAGATGTACTTGCCGAGGTCGGCGCGGATGATCTTCTTGAGCGAGTTGTCGCGGTGCACCGTGTCGATCGCTTCGCGGATGTCGTCGTACAGCTTGCGGTAGTCGAGCGGCTTGCCGAGTTTGGTCTCGTACAGCTCGATGATGCCGGCCAGCAGGCACGCCTCGGGCAACGCGAAGAGCGTGTCGATCCACGCGTAGTCGGTGCTCTTCATGCGAATGCGTTCGTTGCGGTAGAGGCGCTGGATCTCTTCGTCGGGGAGCAGGCGTCGCCCGTGATACGCGCGGCCGACGTGCCCGAACCGATCGATCTTCAGAAGGTTGCCGCGCACCTTGTCGACGAACACGCCGCGCAACACGAAGCTGTGATCGTACGGCACCTGGCGGATGTCTTCGGGGTAGCCGCAGTGGGCGATCAGGCGCTCGACGGTGAGATCGTACGAGAGCTGCTCGAGCCTGCGCAGGTGGTAGATCGCCAGCGTGTAGTCCATGTCGAAGCCGATCAAATCGACCTTGGCCATGTGCAGGTTGCGGTTGACGAAGACCTGGCGCGGCACCGGCGTGTCGTTGCGCGGGCCCTGCTGCAAGATGCGCTGAAGCTCTTCGTCGCCCAGCAGTTCCTTCGCGCGCAGCTCGGCGGCTTCGGCGGGCTGACGATTGAAGGGGGTGCGGAAGCTGCCGTGAATCGAGTCCAAGTTTTTCCTTTCGCTGACTGCGCGTGACACATTTCTACCCACGATGGCGGCGCGTCGCAGCAACGACGACGAGGGACGTGAGCTGAGGGTTCGCGTGACCGAGTTGGAGGCCCGGGTCAGATGGCTCGAGCACAAGCTCAAGAAGGTTGCGCTGGCGGCCCGCGTCAAGCCAGACCCCGACCCCAAAGCACCCCAACGGCCGAGGTGCCCGAGCTGCTTCGGAGAAGTACCCAGGGGCCAGCGCGAGCGCACCTGTCTGTACTGTGGCTTCTCGTTCGACGTGGTCGCGCCGCTCAAGCCCCGCCGCCTTCGGTGATGTCGGGGATTGCGCGGTGACAGCAGGGCTGAAACGCTGAGCCCCATGATTCGACGAGGGGTGGTGGTGGTGGTCGTCTTGGGGTTGTCGGTCTTGAGCTGCGGGGCCGGGCAGAAGCCTGACCCGTGCCTGGGCGTCAGCTGCGGCGCGGGTCGCTGCGCGGTGGTGGGCGAGACGGCCGCCTGTCTGTGCAATCAAGGCTTCGTGAGCGCGGGGCTGAGCTGCACCGCGGTGTCGCCCAGCGATCTGTGCTCGTCGAATCTGTGCGCGAACCTGAGCAACTCGTTGTGCCAGGTGAACGAGGGCCGGGTGAGCTGCGTGTGCCCGATGAGCCGGGTGGAAGTGAATGGCTCGTGCGTGCTGCGTACGGCCTGCCTGCCCAACCCCTGTCAGAACGTGCACCGCACCACCTGCGAAGTGGTGGGCGGCGCGCCGAGCTGCCGCTGCGATCCCGGCTTTGCGCCTGAGGGTGATGGCTGTTCTTCCGCCCCGGTGTGGACCTGCGCCACGCAGCATGTCGACGGTGACTCCGCCGAAGCCGACGAGTGCCCGACCTTCGCCAAGGGGCTGAGCATCGACGTCGAGGAGCAGCGCACCATCTTCCCCGCGGGCGACCACGACTGGTTCGAGCTCGGCGTCACACCAGGCCACCTCTTTTCGGTGACCGCCACCTCGACGTCCATGCCCTTGCTGATCGAGATCTTCGACGTCACGGGCGTGCAGTTGCTGGCCTCTGACAATCGAGGGGGCGCGACGGCCGAGGTGACCTTCGCGGCGCCCGTGAGCCAGTCCGTGATGATGCGGGTGCGTGGCGTGCGCGCGTCTGTGACGGGCGGCTACTTCGTGCGCTACCGCGGTCTCGGCGTCGACGACTACGCCAACACCGAAGCAGACGCGATCACCCTGGTGCCGGGCGCGAACCCCTTTGCGGGCAGCCTGCAGTACGCGGGCGATCTCGACGTGGTGCGGCTCGAGATGCCTTCGCGCACCGCCATTCGTCTCACGGTGGCCGACGGGGGGCCCGAGCTGCAGATCGAAGTGGCCCGGCCCGATGGTGGCGTGCGCCGGCTCACCGCGGGCGAGCTCACCAGCATCACCATGCCCAATGTCGAGCTGCTCACGGTGACCGCGCGTTCGCGCAACCCGCGCAGCCAGGGCGAGTTCAGCGTTTCGTTCGAGGACCTGGGGCTCGACGACCACTCCGATGAAGCGGCTTTCGGCACGCCCCTCGATTCCGACAACCGCCTGGTGTCGGGCCGCTTCGAGCGTCAGGAAGACATGGATTGTTTCAGCGTGGCGCAGTTGCCCGATCGCATCTACCGCGCGCGCTGGGTGGGCACGAACTTCAACCCGGTGGTCTCGGTGGTGCTGCCGGGAGGCCAGGTGCTGACCTCCAGCGGGTACTCGACCACCGGCATCGTCTGGAAGGCCCCGCAGGGGCTGCCCGCGGCGGTGCGAATGCAGGACGGGTACTCGAGCTCGTTGCCCTCGTACTCCGTCGCGGTGGAAGACCTGGGCTTCGACGATCACAGCAACACGCTGAGCAACGCCACGCCCGCGGCGTATGGAGTGCCCGTCGGGGGCCGGCTGGAGCTCTTCGATGACGTCGACACCTTTTCATTCACCGGCACGGTAGGGCGGATCATTCAGGTCACCGCGGCACTGCCGGCGGGCACCCCGTTCAATCAGGCCATCCACCTCACGGTGGTCGACCCGCGGGGCACGGTGCTGGACGAGGCCGACAACACCGTGGGGGTGCAGATCTCTGCTGCCGGGCTCTACAAAGTGCAGGTCGAGCGCGGGGGCTACTTCACCGCAGACGATCTGGTGGGCTACACCCTCACCATCGTCGATCAGGGCGTCGACGATCACGCGGGCGTCTCCACCGGGGCCACTCCGATCACCCTGGGCACGCCGGCCGCCGGCAACATTCAGTACGCCGCCGATGTCGACGCGTTCGCGTTCACCGGGCTCGCCAATCACGTCTACCAGGTGGCCTGCACGCTCGGCACTGGCACCTGCAACGTCACGGTGAAAGACGCGGTGGGGCAGGTGGTGGCGAACAGCAACAGCACCACGCTGCTGTTTTTGGCGCTCAGCGGACAACGTTTCGTCGTCGAGGTGAACAGCGGCACCTCGTATTCGACGGTGTTGGGCGCCTACTCGCTGACCGTAAACGATCTGGGTCTCGAGGATCACGGCAGCACCATCACCACGGCCACGCCGCTCACGGTGGGAACGGCGATGCCGGGAAGCCTGAACTTCGTGAACGACGTCGACGCGTTTTCCTTCACCGCGGTCGCAGGCAGCATCTACGCGGCGACGCTCACGCCGGCTGGCAACGTGCGCGTCGAGGTACGTGACCCGAGCAACAACCTGCTGGCGTCGTCCTCGTACGACTCGGTCGTCTCGTTCCGCGCTCCGACGAACGGCACCTACTTCATCTTGCTCTCGAACTATTCGGTGAGCGCGGGGTACTCCCTGAGCGTCACCAACCGCGGGGTCGATGATCACTCGAACACGGCGACCGGCGCGACGGCGCTCACGTTGGGAACGTCGCTGGGCGGCGAGATCCAGTACCAGGGCGACGTCGACTTCTTCTCGGTGCCGGTGATTTCCGGGCATCACCACCTCGTGACCTGCACGGGCTTGGGCAGCTCGTGCAGCGTGACGGTGCGGAGCGCCGCTGGCATCACCCTAGCGAGCGGCTACTCGTCTGCGGGTGTCGGCTTCAAGCCTCCCTCGGGCGCCAGCACGGTGAACCTGCAGATCTCGCCCGGATCGAGCGACGACACCTTGCGCTACCAGTTGGTGGTGACGGATCTCGGGGCTGACGATCACGGCGACGCGAGGGCCGACGCGACTGCGCTCGCGCTCGGCGCCGCCGCGACCGCAGGTGCGATCGAGACGGGCACCGACATCGACGCGTTCACCCTCACCGCGGCCTCGGCCGACATCATCACGCTGGACTGTGTGGTGATCTCCGGCGACGCCTGCGTGATGGCGATCACCTCACCGTCGGGGAGCACCATCGTCTCGACCTCGTCAGCGGTCACCACTCGCACTGGCTTCGTCGCGCCGAGTGCGGGCTCGTACCTGGTCACGGTGCGCAGCAGCTCGTACTCGAGCGGGCGCACCGGCTCGTACACCCTGGCCGCCACGCGGGGCAGCGACGACTTCACCGCGACCACGCCGTTCACCCTCGGCACTCCGCGCACGGGGTCGATCGACTACGCGGGCGATATTGACGTGTTCAGCATGGTGCTCACGCAAGGGGTCGGAGTGCAGATGCAGCTGACGTCGGGCCATGAGGCGCAGCTCACCGGGCCGAACGGCAGCTATGTGACCGTTCTTTACGGCGGCAGCACGCGGACGTACGTGCCCACCACCACCGGCACGTACCTCTTCAGCGTCACGTTTGACTCGTATTACGGCACCCTGAGCAGCTACACGCTCACGGTGCAGTGACGGGCCAGCTATAAGGTCCTGGTGTATCGGCTGACCGGGCGACTCGAGCAGAGCCAGCTTGCTGACCTGTTCCGTGGAGAGCGGGTCGAGGCCAACGAGCCCGTGGTGCTCAAGCTGTTCCACCTGAAGACCTCTGACGCGGCGTACGCGAAGGTGGTGGCAGACATCGCGCGGCAGTTGCAGTCGGTGACGCATGGTGGCGTGGCACGCGTGCTCGACGTGGGGATGATCGACGGGCACCTGGCGATCGTTCGGCAAGACACCGGCAAGTACACCCTGGGCCTCGCGCTGCAGCGGCTCAACACGCGCGAGGTGATGTTGCCGCCCGCCGTCGCCCTCGCGCTGGCCGTCGAGTTGTTGGAGGCCGTCGGTGCCGCCCACGAAGCGGGCGTGGTGCACAGCGCGCTGACGCCGGGGAACATTCTGCTGGGCGTCGATGGCCGCGTTTCGGTGGCCGACTTCGGGGCGCTCACCGCGCTGCAGGCGGCGCCCGTGCTCAAGAAGAGCTTCGGGGCACGCGGCCGTGACAGCTACCGGGCGCCGGAGCAGGGCGGGGCCGACAAGGCCACCATCGCGGGCGATCTCTACGCGCTCGGCGCGATCACCTACGAGCTGCTGACGCTGCACGAAGCGAGCACCGGCAACGCGAACGTCAGCACGAGATCCGAAAGGCTTCCGCCGCCATCGCGATTGGTGCGGCGGCTTCACTCCCGCATCGATCCCATCATCATGCGGGCGCTCGAGAACGCGCCGAACCGCCGCCACCGCTCGTGTGCGGAGTTCGCCGAGGGCATCCGCGAGTTCCTCTCAGCCAGTGGCGGTATGCCGGGGCGGGACGATTTGAAGAAGTTCGTGGGTGAGCTCTTCCCCAACGAGGTGCAGATGTCGGCGGAAGGCCCGGTGCCGATCGAGCGCGCGTTCGATCTCACCGACATCGCTGGCATCGGCGAGGTGGAAGCCGACCCCATCGAAGCGGATGAACGGCCTTCGTTTTCGCGAGGGCGCGTCGACGATCGCACGCCGACCAGTGATGGCTTGCCCGTGTTCGCAGGTGAGTTGCCCCCGGTCGCCGAGACTCAGCCGCTCTCGCGCGAGCTCGAGGTGAAGACCCAGCCTGAGGTGATGGCGGTCGGCAAGCGCGCGGTCTTTGAGTGGGAAGCACCTCCGGGCGTGATGGCGGTGACGGCGGGGCAGGCGGGGCCGACACCGCAGCCGGTGGTGGATCCGCTCAAGGGCCGCGTGCGCGTGCAGGAGGACTTCGCCGAGATTCCCGGTGCGGAGAAGCCGCCCCCGAAACCTGCGCCCCGCGAAAAGATCGCCAAGACGTTGATGACCTTCGCCATTCCCGGGCGGGTTTACGTCGATCGCAGCATCGGCCTCGAGGAGCAGCGGCAGAAAGGTCAACGCACCGTGCGCGTGCTGAGCCTGCTCGGCGCCGTCGCGTTGATGGGCACCGTCACCGGCACGGCCTACGCGTGGTTCAAGTCGCAGAACGATCCCAAAGGCGCGCTGCTGAGCTACCTGCCCGATGCCATCGAGCGAGAGGTCGCGCCCGACAACAAGCCGCTGCCCCCGGTGGGCAAGCCGCTCAAGCTCGCCGACTTCGACAAGCTGCACCCAGAGAAGGCGTTCGATCCCGACCCGAAGAAAGACGCGCCTGCGCCGAAGAAGGTGACGCCGCCGGTGGTGGAAAAACCAGCGCCGCCGCCGATCGGCAAGTCGAGCCCCGACTGCTACGACACCTCGCCGAAGGGCAAGGTGGGCTACCTGACCATCGGCGCGTCCACTTCGGTGCGCGTGGAGATCGACGGCAAGCGGGTGTGCGTCAACGCGACGAAGGTTCCTGTCTCAGCCGGATCGCACAAGGTGAAGGTGACTGACGTGAAGTCGAAGCAGGAAGACGTATCGAACCTTCGGATCGAGGCGGGGAAGCTCGTGAAAATCACACCGGTGTTCCGTTCACGATGAGCACGCTCGAGAAGACCCGCATCTTCGTGGTCGAGGATCAGCCGCAGTTGCTCAAGAACCTGCTCAAGGTGCTCGGTCTCTTCCCCGAGCTCGAGGTGGTGGGCACTTCGCAAGAAGGCGAAGACGGCGTGGAGCAGATGGTCAAGCTGGTGCCTGATCTCGTCTTGCTCGATCTCGAGCTTCCGGGCATCGATGGCATCGAGGTCACCAAGAGACTCAAGCGCCGCGCGCCCAGCGTCGAGGTGCTGATCCTCACCTCGTTCGACGATGAGCAGAAGGTGTACGAGGCGATTCAAGCGGGCGCCTCGGGGTACCTGGTCAAGCGCGTGGGGCCCGACAAGATTCGTTCGGGTATTCACGAGGTGATGGGCGGCGGCACGGTGCTCGAGGCGATCATCGCCAAACGCTTCTGGAATTATTTTCAGTCGGTGCAGGCGAAGAAGGCGCAGCCGGAGAACACCTGGGGCCTCTCGCCGCTCGAGTTCGACGTGCTCAAGTTCGTCGCCAAGGGGCTGTCGAACGCCGAGGTGGGCCGCGTGATGGAGCTCGAGCGCCGCACCGTGCGCACGCACCTGAGCCACATCTACAGGAAGATGGGCGTGAACTCACACGTCGACGCGGTGGTGCTGGCGCTCAAGGCAGGGATCGTCGAACTTTGATCCTGGTGCTCTCGCTGCTGCTGTTCGCGGCCCCGGCGGAGCTGAAGGTCTCCCATCGGAAGGTGATCACCGAAGATGGCGCGTCGTTGGCGTTGCATCGGTTCTTGCCCTTGGGCAAGGCGAGCGCGTTGCCGCCTGTCCTGCTCCTGGCGGATGTGGGGTTCGGCCGGCCGCTCTTCGACTTCAAGGGGGCGGGGCTGGCGCGGTGGTTGGCGGCGCGGGGGCGGCTCGTCTACGTGGCCGAGCTGCGAGGGCAGGGGGCGTCGGATGCGGGGCACTCGCTGCGAGCGGTCATTCATCTCGACCTGCCGGCGGTCGCGAAGGCCATAGCGGCGGAGCGTTCGGGGCCGATCGATCTCGTCGCGCACGGCTTCATCGGAACGTTGGCGATCGCGGCGAGTACGCGGGAGCTTCAGGTTCGGCGCGTGGTGGCGTTGAGCACGCCGGTGATTCAAGAAGAGCCGACCGAGCTGGCCCGCGCGTTCTTGAGCACCGGGGGGCGCTTCACGTCGCTCGCCTCTTCACCCGAAGGGTTCGGCATGTTCGAGCAGCTGTTCGCGATGGGCGCAGAGATCGATCCGTCCGTCATGCGCGGGCTCGCGGGGTCGACGCGGGATCTGTCGTGGGGCGTCTCGAGTGAGTTGCTGGCGTGGATGGAGACGGGTGACCTCCCGCTGGATGACGGGACGTCAGTGGTTTCGCGGCTCAAGGAATCAGATCGACCCACCCTCTTGCTCCTGGGCCTCGCTGACGGCTTCACTCCGTCTGAGAGCTGCGTTCCGTTGCGAGGCATGACGAAAGGCAAGGTGCAGATTCAGATGTTCAGCCGCGTGGTGGAAGGCGACGACTTCGCGCATGCATCACTGCTCCTGGGGCGACGGGCACCGACGTTCGTGTACCCATCGATCGAACGCTTCCTGGCGGTGACGCCATGATCTCCGAAAACGACAGGAGCTCCCTCTCCCCCGCGGGGGAGAGGGTCGGGGAGAGGGCTTTCCTGCTGTGCCTGCTCATGACGAGCTGCGCCGCGCTCCGGCCGATTCCACTTCCAAAAGAAGCCGAGCTCCACCGAGCGAAAACTGACGACGGCTGGGAAATCGCGCTGACCCGCTACAAAGCCATCGGCGACGTCAAAGGCTTCCCGGTCGTGCTCTGCCACGGCATCTCCGCGAATGAGCGGAACATGGACCTCGACGAGCAACACTCGATGGCGCGATGGATCGCCTCGCAAGGCCGTGAAGCCTGGACCGTCTCGTTACGAGGCACGGGAACGAGCGACGCGATCGATGCCGAACACGAACGCGCCGGGCCGATCTACTTCGACGACTACTGGCGCCACGATCTGCCCGCGGTCATCGAGTACGTGAAGCGAGTCAGCGGCGCCTCGGCCATCGATTACGCCGGCCACTCGATGGGCGGCATGGTGCTCTACGCGTACCTCTCGCAAGGAGGGCAGGGCGTGCACGCCGCGGCCACGCTCGGCAGCCCGACCCGTCTCGACTGGGGCACGGGCATGGAAAGTTTGATCAAAACGCTCGGGCCGGTCTTCGTCAGCCCCGACTCAATGATCCCCAGCGGCGCCGGCGCGCTGCTGGCTTCACCGTTTCAAGGCGCGATGGAAGACGGCCCGTTCCAGCGCTTCTTCTACAACCCGCAGAGCACCGACACGGAGACGTGGCGAAGACTGATGGTCTACGGCACCGCGCCGGTTTCAGGCGGCACTGCGCTGCAGCTGATCTCGTTGATGGACACGGGGCAGTTCAAGTCGTTCGACGGGAAGATCGATCTGCGCGCCGACATGGCGAAGATCACGACGCCGGTGCTGGTGGTCGCCGGCCGGCTCGATCGCATCGCCGTCGTGCCTGCCGTGAAGGACGGCTATCGAGCACTGGGCGGGCCGAAGGAGTGGCTGCTGATGACGCGCGCGAACGGTTCACGCGGTGAGTACGGCCACATGGACATGGTGATCGGAGAGCGCGCGTCGACCGAACTCTGGCCGAAGCTGCTCACGTTCTTCGACAAGGCGACGGCTGCGGTTTCGCCGCCCGGACCGCCTGAAGTGTTGCCGCCCGTGACGCCTGCGCGGTGATTGTGTTGATCGAGTGAGGCAGGGCCGACACAAGTGCGGGGTTGCAGAACTGGAGGGTTCGGCCGCCCTCACCAGGGTCAGGTCCGGTCGTTTGAGGCGACCGGAAAGACAAGAATCCAAGCAAGCAGCACCAAGGCAACCCAAGCGTAACGGGGAATCCATGCTGGCCGTTGAAGAGGGCCGGGCTTGCTCTCCATGAAGGCGTGAGCGGCTTCATCTGCGCTCTTCTCTCCACGTGCAACTGATCGCAAGAGGGCAACGGTCCTCATGAGGCATTCTCCTTCGCTTGCTGATGGCTTGGTTCAAGTGTCACTTCTTTATTGCCGGTCTCAGCGTTGGATTGCACCGATTCCGGCTTTTCACCTTTCATCTGTTTCAATCTCCAGATGGACCAACCCAACATGCCGACCAAGTGCATTACCAAGACGCTGAGGTCGTCTCTAATTGACTCGAAGTGATGAGTCTCGGTGGAGTCGATTGTGACCACTCCAACAACTCGATCGCTTGGGTCGAGTACGGGAATTCCCAGGATGCTTCGGTACTTCTTGTTGGTCACAGTCAGCGGGAAGTCGTCGTAAAGGCTTCCCGTGGTTTGCGCCTCGCCAGCCTTCATGGCCCTCCACGCGAGCGAGTGCTCCTTTGGAAACCGTGTGTACAGAGGCCGATGGTTCTCACTGCGAGCCACTACCTCCATTTCTTCTCCCCGCTCCTCAAGTAGGTTCGCGAAGATAACCTTTGCCTTCAAGTCTCCCCGGTAGTCGCGAGCGTAGGAGGCAACCAATTTCAAGACGCGATTCTGAAACGTCTTTATCTCGTTGATGCTCATCTCCGGCCAGCGGGCGAGGGCCTGATTGAGAGCATACAACTCGAAGGATCTGGCTCTGGAGGAGAGCTCGATGCTTTGGATGTTCGCGGGTGCGGAGAACTTCCAGACTCGACCCACGATGCGGAGCAGGCCAACGACGCCAAGATAGGAGAGACCGACCTTGGGGTTCGCCAGCACCATGCCGTTGCCGATGACCCAAAGCTCAGCCAAGACGAAAAAGATCCGCCAGCCGAGACGCCCCGAACCGAGCGCAGTCGCTAGGCCGTGACGCCCCACGTCGTACTGCTTCCCGACCCAGCCCCTCACGCCTCTTTCGGCCATTGACGCTCCCTCGTTGCAGAGCACTGCACCCTACACCGGAGCGTGCCTCTTGCTGGTCTCGAATAACCTCTGCCTATCCAACGAGGCGTAGTCCTCGATCCAGCCTCAACTTTACCGGCCCGGGGACCGCCACTCGGATGCGAGATGTTTCCGCCTTAATGATTGCGCGGTGAATCGCCGAGCCCACAGCCTTCGCAACAGGCGGAGGAAAGGCATTGCCGATCTGTCGATACGCTGCGGTTTTCTTGCCGACGAACTCCCAGCTATCGGGGAATCCCTGAACCCGCGCCACCATCCTCACCGTGAGCCTGGGTATGCCGTCTTCGGCGAAGTCGGGCGTTGGCGGCTCGTTGGCGATTCCCAGTCCATCTACGCCAAGGATTCGCCATTGTGCGCGTGCTCGCGTGGGACCGAGGTCCGGCCCCCCGTGCTTCTTCGACCCGCCGACGACGGTGGGGGCGATTGCGTTCGCTCGCTCTGCCCATGCCGCTGCACCGGGCCAGCCCCCGTGGGACATGAGGTCAAGCAGTGTGGCTCCGACTGTCGGCCTTTTCTTCGACGGGGTCGGCCATTTAAAGTGCTCGGCAATGTTCGGCCGGAGCGCTACGAGCAAAAAGCGCGGCCGCAGCTGAGGAACACCAAAGTCCGAAGCGTTCAGCAACTGCCAAGAGGTTTGATACCCGAGCTTCGCGAACTGGCCCAGAATCCCCTCTCGGTAGCCGCTGAACTTTTCGGAAGCCAAGCCCCGAACATTCTCGAGAAGGACCGCCGACGGGGCCATCTCCTCGACCAAGCGCATTGCTTCGGGAAATAGATCCCGCTCGTCATCCGGGCCGAGTTGCTTTCCTGCGATCGAGAATGGAGGGCACGGAACCCCGCCTGCCAAAAGGTCGACGCCTCGGAAGGGACGCCCGCTAAATCCGCGGAGGTCTTCTTCGAACACTCTCCACTTGGGCCGGTTGAGTCGCAGGGTCGCACATGCGGCTTTGTCAATCTCGACAGCAGCAGCATGGTCGAAGCCGGCCATGTCCAAACCGAGTGCTTGGCCACCAGCGCCTGCGCAGATTTCGACTGCCGCGAGTTGTGTCTTGGTGCGCTTGTTGGTCACGAACCCTCCAGTGGTCACCTACAACGAGGAGGGCACCATAGTCCAAGCCACTGACACCTTCGGAGGTCAGCTCGGTGTTTCGGTGTCGCCACTCCGAGGCAAGATCGGCGCAGGCTGCGTAACCGGCTCGCCCTCCTTTGCTCGTCGCCACCAACCTACTCCAAGAAGCACGGCGCCATGTTCAGACTTGGTTGAAGGCACGAGCGCCGACGAGACGAACTCGCCCTTTCGCGGAATGGGAAGGTTCAGCCCACGAACGAGGGTCTCATGCTCGTGGCCGAAAACTGCAATCCCCAAGGGGCGCAGCCAACTTCGTGCACCGCCGTTCTCTCGTACTCTTTTCATGAAGTCGTCCTGTTGGGCAGCCGTCGCAACAGCTCCTCTCCCAACGATCCTCCCCTGCGCGTGGACGAACAGTCGATTCACCCGCTTCTGACCAGAGGCTTGCCCCAAGATGTCGAGCACCTGTGCCTCGCGTAGCGCCAAGTAGACGTTTGGTGGCAGTGCTCGGTCTCGGAAGAGCCACCGCACGTGCGGCTGCCCCTCCTTAGTCAGGTGACGCTTGGCATCGCGGTTTTGCCCAACCGACAGAATCCTGTCCTGAGCCCGAACTAAGCCAAGCGACCACAATCCAGAGGCGTCATTTGCCCAGACAACGAGGCAGAGGTGGCCGACGGCCTCCGGCGGGAACATCCATCCATGAAGAGTCTGCGAATACTTGCAGTCGACCTCTGCGCCCGCGATCTTGAAGTCGAGGACATCGCCGTCTTGCAGCTTCAGGGCACGCTGAAGGTTGATCTCCACGAGTGTGCCGGCGTGGGTCTTCTCGGTCTTATAGAGCTGTTCCCATCGGTACCGTCCGGTGTGCTGACCATCAAGTAGTTGATCAATTGTGTCTCGCAGTACCCCTGCGATCGCGCTCTCTGTCACCCCTTGATCACTGCCCAAGAATGCGTCCGCGACTGCCGAAAGGACCGAATCTTCCTCACCACCGCCCTCAGTTTCATTCACGCACTTGATCAGCTCAAACTTCGGCAAGTGATCAAGCCCTTTCCTGATCTTTAGGGATCTCACCGTTCGCGGCCAGGCACAGCCTCATCCGTTGCGCTTGGGGCTGGTCCTTTCCTGTCTCTCCCCCTCACCCCGGCCCTCTCCCCGCTGGCGCAGGGCGAGGGAGACCTGCCTTTCCCACGGCGGGGGAGACGGTTCGTGAGTACGTTCCGCGCACTTCATGCGGACCACCCGATCGAAGAAGACCACCCCGACCCTCCCCCCCGCGCTCAAGGCCATCGCCGATTCCGTCATCGAGGCGACGCTGCCCAACGGCATGCAGGTGCGCCTGCTCCCGTCTGACGCGGTACCGACCTGCAGCTATTACACGTTCTTCCGCGTTGGAGCGCGCAACGAGCGGCCCGGCATCACCGGCATCAGCCACCTCTTCGAGCACATGATGTTCAACGGCGCGAAGAAGTACGGCCCGGGTCAGTTCGACCGCGTGCTCGAGTCGAACGGCGGCAGCTCGAACGCGTACACCAGCAACGACGTCACCGTTTATTACGAAGACTTCATGTCGGAGGCCCTCGAGAAGGTGATCGACCTCGAGAGCGATCGCATGCGCTCCCTGCAGGTCACCCCGAAGATGCTCGAGAGCGAGCGCCAGGTGGTGATGGAAGAGCGCCGCCTTCGGGTGGACAACGAGATCGGCGGCCTGATGGACGAAGAACTCTCGTCGCTCATCTGGAAGGCCCACCCGTACCGCTGGCCGGTGATCGGTTGGATGAAGGACATCGAGAACATCAAGCGCGAAGACTGCCTCGAGTACTTCCGCACCTACTACGCGCCCAACAACGCCACGCTCTACGTGTCGGGTGACTTCAACCCGAAGCAGGCGATGGCGCTGATCAAGAAATACTACAAGGGCATCAAGCCCGGCCCCGCGCTCCCGCTCGTGCACGACGCTGAGCCTGAGCAGAAGGGCGAACGCCGCGCCGAAGTGCGGCACCCCGCGCAGGCGCCCTCGCTGATGATCGCCTGGCGTGGGCCCAACGGCACCGATCCCGACACGTTGGTGCTCGACGTGTTGCAGTACGCGCTCTCGGTCGGCCAATCGAGCCGCCTGACCCGCTCGTTGGTCTTCGATCAGGAGCTCGCGGTCGGTGTCTCCGTCGACTGGACGTGGCGCTTCGACCCAGGCTCGTTCACCGTCGTGCTCGAGCTCAAGCCTGAAGGCGATCCGAAGAAGGCTGAAGCCGCGCTCTACGCAGAGCTCGCCAAGGTCGCTCAGCACGGTCTCGAACCGCGCGAGCTGGAAAAGGCGAAGAACAACCTCGCCGCGCACCTGCTCCGTGAGCTGGCCACCAACAACGGCCGCGCGCATGCACTGGGCACCTACGAGTTGATGCTGGGCGATTGGCGCCAGGGCCTCGCGTTGCCCACCCAGTACGAGACCATCACCAGCGAGCAGGTGCGCGCCGCCGCCGCGAAGTACCTCGCCCCTGAGCGGCGATCAGTCGTCACGCTCGTGCCCCTCTCCGAGGTGGCGTCGTGAAGAAGAAGAAGCTCGATGAAGTTCCGAAGCTTCGCCCGCTGAAGCTGCCGGACCATCAGGTTCGCAAGCTGGCCAATGGCATGACCGTGCACCTCGTGCCGCGTGGGCCGTTGCCGCTCGTCGCCGTGCGGCTGGTGATGCGTGCAGGCAGCGCGTTCGATCCGCTCGATCGTCTCGGCGTCGGTGACTTCGCGGCTCGGTTGTTCCGTCGTGGCGCGGCTGGCATGTCGGCAGATCAGATCAGCGACACCGTCGACTTCGTGGGCGCGAGCGTGGGCGGCTTCGCGAACGAAGAGAACGTCATCATGTCGCTCTCGACGCCTTCGAAGCACTTCGATCCGATGTTCGAGCTCATGGCGAAGGTGCTGCTCGAGCCCGACTTCCCCGAGAACGAGCTGGAGCTCGCCCGCCGCCGCACGCTGGCCGCGCTGACCAATGATCTCGACGACCCCGGATCGCTGGCCGATCGTGCGCTCGTTCGCGCGACGTGGGGCACGCACCCGTACGCGCACGAGACCATCGGAGGAAAGAAAGACATCACCGCGATGACTCGCGATGATCTCAAGAAGTTTCACCGCGAACGTCTCGGCCCTTCGATCGCGCACCTCTACGTGGTCGGCGCCTTCGATCTCGACGAGGTGATGAAGACCGTCGAGCGCACGTTGGGTGCCTGGAAGGGGGGCCCCACGGAAGGGCCCATCGTGCCTGCCTGGGAAGGGCTCGCCCGGCCCGGTGAGGTGTTGATCGTCGACAAGCCCGAGCAGACCCAGGTGCAGATGCGCATCGGCGGTCACGGCGTACGCCGCGGTCACCCGGACCACTTTCCGTTGGTCACGATGAACACCGTGCTCGGCGGCGGCTTTACGTCGCGCCTCGTCACCGAAATTCGCGTGAAGCGCGGCCTCTCGTACGGAGCAGGCAGCTCGTTCGACATGATGAGCGTCGCCGGTACCTTCACCGTCTCGTCTTTCACGCGCACCGAGAGCATCAACCAGCTCATCGACGTGTCGTTGGCCGAGGTGAAGAAGATGAAGGAGCGCGGGCCGAAGAAGGACGAGCTCGCCACCGTGCAGCGCTACATCTCAGGGCTGTATCCGGCGCGGCTCGAGACCAATGAAGCGGTCTCCGGGGCGATCGCCGACGTGGTGCACTACGGGCTGACGGACGAGTGGATCTCCGGGTACCGCGAGCGCATCGCGGCGGTCACCGTGAAGCAGGCCACCGAAGCGGCTGGCAAACACCTGTTCGGCGGCGAGCGGAACATCGTGCTGGTGGGCAACGCCGAGGCGCTGCGCTCCAAGGTCGAGCAGTACGGGCCGGTGACGGTCCTGAAGCCCAGCGAGCTCGAGTAAGTGGCTCTCGACGTGCTGTTCACGAAGGGTGGTTTGGTCGCTGTGGCCAAGCCGCCCGGGTTGTTGGTGATTCCAGGGCGCACTCCGGAAGACCAGGTCTGTGCGCGGGATCTGCTCAGCGCGCAGCTCGGCACGCGGGTCTGGGTCTGCCATCGCATCGATCGCGATACGTCGGGGGTGGTGCTCTTTGCCACCGATGAAGATGCGCACCGTTCGGCGTCGATGGCGTTCGAGCAGGGCCTCGCGAAGAAGAAGTACCTCGCGCTGGTCGAGGGCGTGGTGTCAGCGCCGCTCGACCTGCAGCAGCCGCTCATCGAAGGGCGCAAGGGGAAGATGCGGCTCGCGTTTCCGGGTGAGGACGGAAAGAACTCGCGCACTCTGGTGACGCCGGTCGAGGCTTTCAAAAGCGCGACGCTCGTGGCGTGTGAGCCGCTCACGGGGCGGCAGCACCAGATTCGCGTGCACTTGAAGGCGAGCGGGCATGCGCTGTTGTTCGATCACCAGTACGGGCGGAAGGAGCCGGTGGTGCTCGGGGATTTCGTGCTCGACCGCACTCCGCTTCATGCGGCGTCGCTGGTGATCGAGACTCTTGGTGTCGTGGTTGAGGCGCCTCTTCCGGAAGACTTGAACAAGGCGATCGCGGCGCTTCGATAGCTTTACTCCCTCGCCCTGCGAAGCCGGTCGCGCAGGGTCGGGGTGAGCGGAGTTCGGAGTCGGGCCCCTCACCCCAGCCCTCTCCCCACTGGCGCAGGGAGAGGGAGCGCAGGTCACTCAGCGGTGGGCAGCGGCGGCTTGCCGTGCACGAGGAGCTTGTCCTCTTGCTTGAAGGCGACCTCGACCTTGCCGTCACGCACGGCTCGCACCAGCCCAAGGCCGAACGTCGGGTGATCGACCACGTCGTCGACCACGAAGGTCTCGCGGGGCGAGTACTTCTTCGCCTTGGTCAGATCCTTACCCTTGAACTGTTCGTCCCAGCTGAGCACCACCGTCGCTGCGGAGGTCGCGCTGCTGCGCTTGACGCCCGTCGTCTTGGAAGAAGACGACGATGACGAGGTGGCTCGTTTGGGGGCCGCGAACGACTGCAGCTTCACCAGCGGCTGAACACCGCGGTAGTTGTGTTCGCCCCCGCAGGTGTTGCACTTCACCTTCACTACCTTGGGTCCCACCATCGCGATGATGGTGTGCGCGAGGTTCAACTCGCACTTGCCGCAGGCAGCGTCGATCTCACCACCGACCCGGGTCGCATTGGGCATCGTCATTCGGGCTGGGCGAATAACAGAAAGCGCGCGAGGTGAAGCGCGTTTCCCTGCCTGCCCGCCCTGCTTGTTCGGGGGAGGCGCTCACGTAGAGTGCTCCCGCTCATGTCGTCGGAGACCGGCAGCCCCGTAGAACCCCCGAAGCCGTCCGTGCTGTACACGGCCGTCGAGAGCATCGGCGCAGGCGTCTACCGCTTCGTCGAGCAGGTCGGCGGTCTCGCAGAGCTCCTCTTTCAAATCATCAAGTGGTCCGTGCGCCCGCCGTTTCGGCTGCAGAACCTCTTCGCCCAGCTCGACTTCGTGGGGGTCGGCTCGATCTTCATCGTGGCTCTGACGGGGATCTTCTCGGGCATGGTGTTCGCCCACCAGAGCTGGCGCGCGTTCGAACTCTTCAACGCCGAGAGCCTGGTCGGGCCCACCGTCTCGTTGACCATCACCCGCGAGCTGGCCCCCGTCTTCGCGGCCTTGATGGTCACCATGCGCGCCGGCAGCGCGATGTGCACCGAGCTGGGCACCATGCGCGTCACCGAACAGGTCGACGCGCTCGAGACGATGGCCGTCAATCCGATCCAGTACCTCCTGGTGCCCCGCGTGTTGGCCGGCCTCATCATGGTGCCGTTGCTGGTGTTGATCTTCGATCTGCTCGGGCTCACCGGCGGCTACTTCGTGGCCGTCACCGTGAAGGGGCTCTCGGCGGGTACCTTCGTCACCCGCACGCAGCAGTGGCTCGACCCCGAAGACATCTCGGAAGGGCTCATCAAGGGCGCCGTGTTCGGGCTCTTCGTGATGCTGGTCGCCTGCTTCAAGGGCTACAACGCGAGCGGCGGCGCCAAGGGCGTCGGCCAGGCCACCACCGAGGCGATGGTCACCTCTGCGCTCGGCATCTTCATCCTCGATTACTTCGTCGGCGTACTCCTTCACTGATGTCAGACGAGAAGACCAAGCCGATCATCGAGATCGTCGAGCTGCACAAGTCCTTCGGTGAGCACCACGTGCTCAAGGGCATCACGCTGAGTGTTCCTTCGGGCAGCACGCTGGTGATCCTGGGTGGCTCTGGAAGCGGCAAGACGGTGCTGATGAAGCACATGATCGGCCTGCTCAAGCCCGACAGCGGCCGGGTGGTGATCGACGGCGAAGACATCGTGCCCATGAGCCCGGAGCAACTGGAGCTCATCCGCCGGAAGTTCGGCATGGTCTTTCAGGCCGCCGCGCTCTTCGACTCGATGACGGTCTACGAGAATGTGTCGTTCGCCCTCCGCGAGCACCGCAAGGAGCTGGGCGAGGCGAAGATGCGCGAGATCGTGCGCGACAAGCTGGCCATCGTCGGCTTGAAGGACGTGGAGAATAAGTTCCCCGCAAGCTTGTCCGGCGGCATGCGCAAGCGCGTGGGCCTTGCCCGGGCGATCGTGCTCGACCCGAAGATCGTGCTCCACGACGAGCCCACCACGGGCCTCGACCCCATCACCACCGACTACGTCGACGAGATGATTCTGGACGCGAAGAAGCAGCTGGGCGTGACCTCGGTGGTCATCAGCCACGACATCGCTTCGGCCTTCAAGGTCGCTGACAACATCGCCTTCCTGTACCAGGGCGAGATCGTCGACCAGGGGCACCCTTCGACGTTGCGCCACACGCAGCACCCCGGCGCGAAGCTGTTCCTGCAGACGTGGTTCGGAAAGAACTGAGTCGCGTGCACACGTGGACGGGTATGGTGGGTTTTCCGTGAAGAAATTGGTGACGCCATTCCGGGTCGGGCTGCTGGTAATCGCCGCTGGCGCGATCCTCTTCATCTTTCTGACCTTCGTGAAGAAGGGCGGCATGAAGGAAGACGAAGGCGTCACCGTCTTCGCCTACTTCCGTGATGCCTCGGGTTTGAACCAGCGCAGCCGCGTGCAGATCGCCGGCATCGGCGTGGGCGAGATCATCGACATCCGCCTCGAGGGCATCAGGGCCAAGGCCACGATGCGCATTCGCCGTGACATTCACGTGCGCACCGACGCCACCCTCACCAAACGCTCTGAGTCGCTGCTGGGCGACTACATGCTCGACCTGACGCCGGGCACGGAGAACTTCCCCGACCTCAAAGACGGCGACGAGATCAAACGCGTGCTCGACGCGGCCGGCATGGAGCAGTTGATGGGCACACTCGGCGCCATCACCGCTGACGTGCAGGCGGTCACGGGTTCACTCAAAGCGGTGCTGGGCGGCGCGCAAGGGCAGGGCAGCCTCGAGGCGATCGTGAAGAACCTGGTCGCGCTGACCGACGCGATGCAGAAGATGATCGGCGACAGCGCCGGCAAGCTCGATGCGATCCTCGCGAACGTGTCGGCGGTGTCGGGCGACATCAAACGTTTGACCGGCAAGGAATCAGAGTCGATCGAGCGCATCGTCACCAACATCGAGGTGATCTCCAAAGACGTGCGCGACGTGATCGGCTCGATCAAGAAGGTGGTCGGCGAGAACGAAGGGCAACTGGGTCAAAGCGTCGACACGCTCAAGGACACCCTGGCCAAGCTCGATCGGTCGATGACCAACATCGAGCAGGTCACCGACGACGTGAAGGCGGGCAAGGGCGCGCTCGGAGCGCTGGTAGGCAACGAGCGGCTGGGTCAAAAGCTCACCGACACGGTGGAAGACGTGGCCGACTTCGCGGGGCGCCTGACCGGTCTCGAGGTCGAAGTGGGCGTGAAGGCCGACTACTTCATCACCCAGAGCGCGGCCAAGACGTTCCTCCAGATCCGCCTCGTGCCCAAACCCGACAAGTACTACCTCATCGAAGCCATCGACGATCCGCGCGGCAAGGTCGAGACGGTCTACCTGCAGCAGAACCCGCCCAACGCCGGCGATCCCGTGGTGCAGAAGCAGACGATCACCACCGAGTCGATCAAGTTCAGCGCACAGTTCGCCAAGCGCTACTCGTTCCTCACGCTGCGCTTCGGCATCATCGAGTCGACCGGCGGCATCGGCGTCGACCTGAACCTGGCCATCCGCTTCCCCTGGTACTCGCGGTGGATCGAAGACGCGCTGGTGCTGAAGGTCGATGCGTTCAACTTCTCGATCGAGGCGCTGCGTTTCCCCCGCCTGCGCGCCACGGTGCGCTTCACGCCCTTCGAACACGTCTACGTGAACGCCGGCATGGACGACATTCTCAACACCCAGAACCGCGACGCGCTGACCAATCGGTTGATCAGCGGCCGCGACTTCTTCGTGGGCGCCGGCATCTATTTCACCGACGCCGACATCAAGTCGCTGCTGCCGGTGCTCCCGACGCCGTAAGCCGATGCGCTGCCTTTTTCTCGTCCTGGCAGTGCTCGCAGTCGCAGGTTCAGCCAGAGCCCAGGGCACGTGCGCGGGCGCAGGGTGCGTCTGTGATGCAAACGGCTGCAACTGCCCTGGCGGCTGCACGTTCAGGTGCTCGGGTGCCGAGCGGTGCCTGTTCGCGTCAGACGCCGGCGACGTCACGGCGCTGTGTTTGCCCGACAGCCGCTGCGACCTGCTGCTGGGTGCCAGAACCGATCTGACCTGCACGAGCCGGGATCGGTGCCGAGGGGAAATTGGCGGCAACTCGACCGTATTCTGCTCGGGCACGGGCGAATGCAGCCTGGGGCTCGGCTCGGGCTCGACGCTCGACTGCTACCCCGACAGCGTGTCCGGGCGGTGCGAGGTGTTCTGTCGCGGTGACTGTCTGTTGCGATGCTCGGCGTCGAACGGTGGTGATTGCCGTCGCTTCTGCGCAGATGGCGGTCCACCTTCACCTTGCGGAACTTCAGCCTTCTTCGGTTGCGAGACCGGCTGTTCGCTCCTCGACGCAGGCCTCGACGCGGGCGCCGTGGACGGGGGGAAGGACGCAGGGGCCGAAATGGACGGCGGCGTCGCAGACGGCGGCTTCATCGACGCAGGGCAGGCCGATGCCGGTCTCGTCGACGCAGGCGCCGTGGACGGGGGGAAGGACGCAGGGGCCGAAATGGACGGCGGCGTCGCAGATGGCGGCTTCGTCGACGCAGGGGGGGCCGATGCTGGCCTTCCAGACGCGGGGCCGAGCGACGGTGGAGAGCGTGAACCGGGGAACTACCGGGTCGGCTGCGGCTGCGGAACCATCGAGCCCTTCCTCGCTGCGTGGCTGGTGATGCTCGGGCTCAGGCGAGGGCGTCGAAGCGCCTGGTGAATGCCCACCTGGTTGGCTTGGCGCCCCTCACCCCGCTTCGGCAAGCACCTCGTCATCTGGCGCTTCCCGCGCGGGCTCAGCAGCGAGCCCGTCATCGTGCGAGACGCGTTCTGCTTCAGTGTCCCGTTGCCTTGAACGGGAGCACGGGGCTGCTCAACCGAGGTTGAGGGCTTCGCCGAACGTCGCCTGGTAGCGGCGGGCGAAGTCATCGACCGAGAAGAAGTGCTCCTGACAGCCCTTGAGCTCGATCGCGTACGTCGCGGCGAGCGCGGCGAGGCGGCCGGTGATCTCGTAGGGCAGGTTCTTCGACAGACCGAAGGCCAGCGCGCCCAGGTACGCGTCACCCGCGCCCGTGGGGTCGACCACGGCGCTCGGCGCTGCGATGGGGATCTCGAGGGTGGGCTTGCCCTTCACGATGAAGCGCGAGCCCTGATCGCCGCGGGTCATCACGGTCAGCGGCGCCATGTCGAAGAGCTGCTGCTCGGTCAGGCCGGTCGACTTGGCCATCATGCCGAACTCGTAGTCGTTGCCGACGAAGGCCGCGCAGCCCTCGAGGCCCGAGAGGATCTGCGCCTTGTCGAGGCGGGGCACCTGCTTACCCGGGTCGAAGATGTAGCTGACGCCGGCCTTCTTGCACTCGGCGGTGTGCCTGGCCATCGACTCGGGGTCGGTGGGGCTGATGATCACCCAATCGCCCTTCTCGAGGCCGAGCGAGGCGAGGGTCACCTCACGCGCGTGCACCACCGCGCCCGGGTAGAACGCGACGATCTGATTGTTCGACTGGTCGGTGTTGATGAAGCACGACGCGGTGAACTCGTTGGGCACCACCTTGATGCCGCGCACGTCGATGCCCTTGCCCGTCATGAAGTCGCGGTACTCGGCGAAGTCCTGGCCTGCTGCAGAGACGACCGCTGTCTTCGCGTTGAGCATCGAGAGCGTGTACGCGATGTTGCCGGCGGTGCCGCCGCGCATCTTCTTCATCGAGTCGACGAGGAAGCTCACCGTGAGCATGTGGACCTTGTCCGGGAGGATGTGGTCCGCGAACTTGCCCGGGAAGTTCATGATGTAGTCGTAAGCGAGCGAGCCGGTGACGATGATGCGCACGGGGAAAATCCTTGGTTCGGGTGAGGGGCGGCCTTACCGCAGGGGCGCTCCGGCTGGGAAGCACTGAGCGAACGCTTGGCCGCCTTCCAGAGCGCGATGCCGCTGGAATTAAATCGCCGTGTTGGCCGAGACCACGCTCCACCCCACGTCTCGGATCGCCTTGCCGCAGCCGTTCATGCGGCCGGCTTTCGGGGCGAGCCGCTCGTGCGCGTTCTCTTCTCTTGGGGGGAGGAGGGTCTTCTGGCGTCGATCCGGCTTCGTGACGAGTTGGCCTCGCGGCGCGTGGCGTCGATGCACGCGCTGAAGCTGGCGTTGAGCAGGTGACAGCGAGCCAACTCGCGCTTTGTAAACAAAATCCCTGAGGGTCGCGGCCCCCTCCTGGGGGGATCGCCGGCTCAGGGATTTAGATGACAAAGTGAAGGTTGGCTCGCGTGGTGGCGAACAACCCGCGACGAGCCGCTTCAGCAAGAGGACGCGCAGATCATCTTCACTGATGACGGATCGCTCCCTGTGGACTCGTGGGGCATGGCCTCGAGGGGGAAGTTCGGTTGAGGCAGAGGAGCAGGCTGCTGTAGACCTCCTCGATTTGGGCCTCGCCGTCACCCCGACCCTCTCCCCACGAAGGGGAGAGGGAGACGATTCAGCCCTTCACCTGCGCCTTGATGAGGTCCGCGTTGAACTCGGCGATCACGCGCACGCTGATCTCCTTCGGGCACACCGCCTCGCACTGCGAGAGGTTGGTGCACGTGCCGAAGCCTTCGGCGTCCATCTGCATGCTCATGTTCTTCACCCGCTCGTACTTCTCGGGCTGGCCCTGGGGCAGGTGGTTCAGGTGCGAGGCCTTCGCCGCGGTGAACAACATCGCCGAAGCGTTCTTGCAAGCCGCCACGCAGGCGCCGCAGCCGATGCAGGCCGCCGCGTCCATCGACAGATCCGCTTCCTTCTTCGGAATCGGGAGAGCGTTCGCGTCAGGTGCACCACCGGTGGCCACCGAGACGTAGCCGCCCGATGCCACGATGCGATCGAACGCAGCGCGATCGACCACCAGATCCTTCAGCACCGGGAACGCCTTCGCGCGCCACGGCTCGATGAAGATCTCGTCGCCATCTTTGAAGTGGCGCATGTGCAACTGGCACACCGTGACGCCCTTGTGCCCGCCGTGCGGCAGCCCGTTGATCACCATCGAGCACGAACCGCAGATGCCTTCGCGGCAGTCGTGATCGAACGCGACGGGCTCCTCGCCCTTGTTCATCAACTGCTCGTTCAAGGTGTCCATCATCTCGAGGAACGACATGTGCTCCGAGATACCGTCGACCACGTAGTCCTTCATGGCCCCGGCCTGATCCTTCGTGGGCTGGCGCCAGACGTGGAGCTTCAGCTTCATCAATTTCTCGCTCACTTGTAGCTCCGCACAGAGGGGTGGAAGGCTTCGAACACGAGCGGTTCCTTGTGGCGCACCGGCTTGTCGCCCGTGACTTCCCACACCGAGACGTGGCTGAACTTCTCGTCGTTGCGCTTGGCCTCGCCCTCGTCTTCGTGCTCCTCGCGGAAGTGGCCGCCGCACGACTCGTCGCGGTCGAGCGCATCCATCGCCATGCACTGACAGAACTCGAAGAAGTCAGCCACGCGGCCAGCCTTCTCGAGCGCCGAGTTGAGGTTGTCGCTCGAACCGGGGACGTTCACGTTCTGCCAGAACTCCTCGCGCAGGGCGGGGATCTCCTGGATCAATTCGCTGAGGCCCTTGGCGGTGCGGGCCATGCCGCATTTTTCCCACATCATCATGCCTAGCTGACGGTGGAAGCTGTCGACCGTGCGCTTGCCCTTGATCGACAGGAACTTCGCCGTGCGCGTGTTCACGTCGGCGACGGCCTTCTTGAACTCTGCGTGATCGCTGGTGACCTTCGGTTGCTTGGCCGTCGCGAGGTACGCGCCGATGGTGTACGGCAACACGAAGTAGCCGTCGGCCAGGCCCTGCATCAAGGCAGAGGCTCCGAGCCGGTTCGCGCCGTGATCGCTGAAGTTCGCCTCGCCGATCACGTGCAGGCCGGGCAGGTTGCTCATCAGGTTGTAGTCAACCCACAGCCCACCCATCGTGTAGTGCACCGCCGGGTAGATGCGCATGGGCACGCTGTACGGGTCTTCGCCCGTGATCGTCGTGTACATGTCGAACAGGTTTCCGTAGCGCTCAGAGATCACCTTCTTGCCCAGCCGCTTGATGGCGTCGGCGAAGTCGAGGAACACGCCGCGGCCGCCCGGGCCCACGCCGCGCCCTTCGTCACAGACCTGCTTGGCCGCGCGCGAAGCAATGTCGCGGGGCGCCAGGTTGCCGAACGAGGGGTACTTGCGCTCGAGGTAGTAGTCGCGCTCGTCCTCGGGGATCTGATCGGGCGCGCGGGTCTCGCCCTTCTTCTTCGGAGCCCAGACGCGCCCGTCGTTGCGCAGCGACTCGCTCATCAGCGTGAGCTTGCTCTGGTAGTCGCCCGCCTGAGGAATGCAGGTGGGGTGAATCTGCGTGTAGCAGGGGTTGGCGAAGCCAGCGCCCTTCTTGGCCGCGCGCCAGGTCGCCGTGACGTTGCAGCCCTTGGCGTTGGTCGACAGGAAGTACGCGTTGCCGTAGCCGCCCGTCGCCAACACCACCGCGTCGGCTGCCCAGGCTTCGACTTTGCCGCTCACCATGTCGCGCGTGATGATGCCGCGCGCGTGACCGTCGATGGTCACCAGCTCGAGCATCTCGTGCCGGGTGTGCATCTTCACGCTGCCGGCGTGGATCTGCTTTTCCAGCGCCTGATACGCGCCGATGAGCAGCTGCTGGCCCGTCTGGCCTCGCGCGTAGAAGGTGCGCGAGACCTGCGCGCCGCCGAACGAACGGTTCGAGAGGTGACCACCGTATTCACGCGCGAAGGGCACGCCCTGCGCCACGCACTGGTCGATGATGTTCACCGACACTTCGGCAAGCCGGTAGATGTTCGACTCGCGGCCGCGGAAGTCGCCGCCTTTGACCGTGTCGTAGGCGAGGCGGCGCACGGAATCGCCGTCGTTCTGGTAGTTCTTCGCCGCGTTGATGCCGCCCTGCGCCGCGATGGAGTGCGCGCGCCGCGGCGAGTCCTGAAAGCAGAACGCCTCGACCTGGTACCCGAGCTCGGAGAGCGTGGCCACAGCCGAGCTCCCGGCGAGGCCCGTGCCCACCACGATGATCTTGAACTTGCGCTTGTTGGCCGGGTTGATGAGCGGCATCGCCATCTTGTGCGATGTCCACTTGTCCTCAATCGGCCCCGCGGGGATGCGTGATTCGAGCTTCATGGCTTGATGATCCCCAGCAGGACTGCGAGCGGAATGGAGGCGAAGGCGGCGCAGAGGCCGTAGCCGGCGACGAGCGCGGCGTTCTTGAGGAAGGGCGTCCACTTGGGGCCCCAGAAGCCCAGGTGCTGGAAGATGCTGTAGACGCCGTGCGAGAGGTGCGCGGCCAGCAGCACCTGCGCGCCGACGTAAAGCAGCGAGATCAGCGGCTGCTGAAAGCCCATCACCAGCATCGAGTACGCGTCGAAGTTGCCGTCGGGCAACAAGGTGACCGGCTGCGGCCCGGTGATGCGCCAGGTGAAATGAGCCAGGTGGTAGAGGAAGTAGAACATCACCACCAGGCCGCTGAGCATCATCGTCTTGGCGGCAGTGCGCGCGGGCGACCTGTTGTCGAACGCGTAGGGCACCGGGCGGGCGGCGCGGTTCAACTGCACCGTGCGGATCGCCATGATGATGTGCAGGGGGAAGCCGACCAACAACGCGCTCCGCGCACCCCAGAGGAGAATCGCGTTGCTCTTGAGCGCGATCGCGTAGTTGTTGAACGCGTCGCGGCCCACGTACGCAAGCAGGTTGCCCGCGAGGTGGCCCACCACGAACAGGAACAACCCCAGCCCGGTGGCAGCCATCACCACCTTGGAGCCGACTGCGCTCAAGAAAAATCTCGTCAGCGAACCCAGCAGGGACTCACCTGCTGTGTCGCGCTTCAACTCCATCGCATCTGCCATCGCTCTTCCTTCCAGGAGGTGGGGGCGCCTTCGCGGATCTCGTAACGCGGCCTGCGCGGAACAGAGCGGTCGTTTGCCCATGGCTCCCGTAATCGACAAGCGAAATCGTGAGCGAGAGCAGTAGCAAACGTGATGGCTCGCGCGGGGCAGGGCCCGTCTGTTAGTGACTGGCTGGTGCCCAACCCCCACGTGCCGGCTCGAAGCACCATGCGCTTGTGGCTGGGGGCGTTGCTCGTGCTCGGGGCGATGCTGCCGGGGACCATCGTCATCCCCGTGGTGCGCAGCTTCGTGACTGCGGGCTGGCCCGACTCCGAGTGGCTGATGCACGCCTTCATCGCGGTCAACCTGCTGGGCGCGGTGGTGGGTGGCCCGCTGCTCGCGGTGAAGGCCGAGCGAATGGGCCGTCGACGCCTCGTCGCAGGGGTCTCGGCGGCGCTCGATGGCGCGCTGTTGCTGCTGGTGACGCTCTCGCCCCCGGTGTGGCTGCTGCTGGGCCTGCGCTTCGTGCAGGGCACCGTCTACATCGCGGCGGTCTCGATTCTGATGGGCACCATTCGGCGGCAGTCGAAGTCGCCGGCCGCGATGGGGGTGGTGGGGTGCGCGGTGGTGTTGTCGATTCTGATCGGCATTCCGCTCGGCGCGATCCTGGCGAAGACGAACCCGACCCTGCCGTTGATGGTGGGCGGTGTCGTCGGCGTGCTGACCGGGCTCTTGGCGCTGGTGGTGTTGCCGAAGTCGACCGACGCTGAGCAGTCGCGGGTGACCTTCAAGTCGCTCATCTTCGAGGCGCCGGGCCTGCGCGGGCCAACCATCGTGGTGGCGCTCGAACGTTTCGCGGTCGGCGCCTTCATCGTGCCGCTGCAGTTGTATGGGCACCACGTGCTGGGCGTGCCGGACTCCACGGTCAACGGCTGGTTCTCGGCGTTCTTGATGATCTTCGCGGTGGGGACGTGGCCGATGGCGCGGCTGGGGGATCGGGTCGATCGGTGGAAGCTGATCGCCTTCGGGGCGTTGATTTATGCGGGCTCGTACGTGGCGCTCCCGTTCGTGCCGGTGCCGATGATCGTGGTGGTGTTGTCGGTGGCCGGGCTCGCTTCGGCGGCGATCTACGGGCCCAGCCTGGGGCTCGCGGCGCAGGCGGTGCCCGATACGGCGCGCGCGTCGGCGATGGCGGTGCTCAACGCAGCGGGCACGCTGGGCATGTTTTTGGGCTCCATGCTGGCGGGTGGCGTGTCGAGCGCGTTGTTGTCGGCGGGCGTCGAGCGAGGCGCTGCTTACACGGTGGTCTTCGTGGCCGCAGGAGTGGTGCAGCTCGGGAGCGTCGCGGTCGCGCTTTCCGCGGGTCGGGCTGCGATGCGCACGCCAGTCGCCCAGAGCCAGTGAGCACGGGTGCGGCGGCGGGCAGAATCGAAGGAGTCGAGCCGGAGTGGATCCAGGTCGCTGTTAGACTCGACGCGATGACGGCGCTGAAGGAAAAGTCGAACGCAGAGCTGCTCGCCGAGGTCGAGCGCCTGCCGGAAAACATGACCCGCGAGAGTTCGAGCGAGTAGGCGTGGCCCACCACCAAGCCGATGATGAGTTGAACCCCGAAGAGTCGGCTCGATTGCTACGCTGACGACATGGCTGACTCGGCGCGAAAAAAGGCGACCTACGACGACTTGCTGGCGGTACCGGCACCGCTGGTTGCAGAGATCATCCGAGGCACCCTCATCACCATGCCGCGACCCCGGTTGCGCCACGCGCTGGCCTCCTCGCACCTCGGAGGCGAACTCTACGGCTTCGGCTCGAGGCGAGGCGGGCCTGGCGGCTGGGTGATCCTCGATGAGCCTGAGCTGCATCTGGGCGAAGAAATTCTGGTTCCCGATCTCGCCGGCTGGCGAAGAGCCCGGCTTCCTCGAGTTCCCGACGAGCCCTTCGTCACCCTGGCGCCCGATTGGGTATGTGAGGTTCTCTCAGAGTCGACCGAAGTCATTGATCGCTCCGACAAGGTACCGATCTACGCAGAGCAAGGAGTGGCCCACGTCTGGTTGCTCGACCCCACGATCAAGACGCTCGAAGTCTTCCGGCTCGATGGCAAGACGTACCGGCTGCTTCACACTTCGAAAGAGGATCAGAAGGTGCGGGCCGAGCCGTTCGAGTCGATGGAACTCGACCTCTCAACGCTCTGGGGGCTCTGAAGCCAGCCAGGGGCTCCAGAGAACGCCAGGCACAGGTGCTCCCGTAATGGGAGCTCCCGCATGTGCTTGATGAGCGTGTCCGGAGTCACCGCGCTCGCTCGTAATAATTCGGCCGCAGCGACTTGATGAAACGCCCCTCGAACTCCTGCACGGTGAAGCCGGCCGCCCGGGTGAACGCCGCGTCGAACGGCTGGCCCTTCGCGCGCAACTCGAACATCTGCTCGAGCCCCGAATCACCGACGAGCTCCACCAGGTAACGAACCGCTTCTTTGGCGATCGCGTAGGCGAGGCCGATCGCACATTTGCCGAGGAAGAGCTGCTCGAGCGGCCGCTCACCACCTTCGTGAATCACCCACCAGGCGATGTCATCGATCGAGGCCTGCCGAGTTTGATCTGCGACCACGCAGGCGAACCCTTCGGCGAACCACGCGGGCCGGGTGGTGCCCGCCAGTTGATGTTCGAGCAAATGCGCGAGCTCGTGGAGTGCGGCGCCGGGGTAGTCGAGCGCGAAGCCGTGAGAGTTCGTGTCTTTCGGCGCGCGCAGCCTCATCTTGTTGGTGCCGACCGCCTGGCCGAAGGCATCCGAGCCCGAGTACCCGGTCATCAGCGCGCCCGGGGTGATCTCCACCTCGACTGATTCGCGCAAGCCGCCCCAGCTCGCGAGGCGGGGAGAAGCGGCCGCGGTGCGCAGTGACTCCTCGA
Organism: Archangium sp.; assembly: GCA_043773025.1. GTDB lineage: Bacteria > Myxococcota > Myxococcia > Myxococcales > Myxococcaceae > Archangium_A. Next base: position 47,887 of record JAYVFP010000105.1, on the reverse strand, counting down.
TGTACGCGCGATCGACGTCGGACACCGGCACGTTGACCTTCGTGAGACGGACCTCGATAGGTCCGGTCTGGCGCACCCGGGCTGGCGGACCGCGCGGAACCGGGATCGCTCTGGGCGCGGGAACCGGGGGCGAAGGCGGAGGCGCAGGCACCACCATCAGCTCTTCACCCTCAGTCGTCTCGAGCTTCGCGCCCTTCGGCACGATCGAGACGTCATCGGTGTAGTGGACCTCTCCCTTCTTGTCGGTCCACCGGTAGATCAAAGCCCCGGGGGGCGACGACGTTGCGGGCGAAACGGCCTGCGCGTTCGCCGCGGTGCTGAAGAGAAGCAGCGCGGCGAGGGTGCGCATCAGAACGTGGTCTGCACGCCCGTGGCGCCTGCCGCTCCGGGGCTGCCAGGCGAGGTGCCGCCAGCGCCGGGAGTGCCCAGCATCACCGAGCCGCCCATCGGGCTCCACTGCGAGCCCATGTTCTTGGCGATGCCGTAGACCGAACCGCCCGCGCTGCCGCCACCATGGCCGCCCGCTCCGCCGTTGCCACCGCGACCGCCACCAGCGCCGCGCGTCGCCGCGCCTTGTTTGGAGCTGTAGTCAGAGATGCCGCCCGCAGCTCCAGTGCCAGGGGCGCCGCCGTTGCCTCCCGCGCCACCATTGCCGCCGCTACCGCTGCGGATGATCGCGGCCTGCGCCGATACCTGGGAGTTAACGAGGAAGAGGCCGATCGACGCGCCGCCGCTCAAACCTGCGCCCCCCGCCTCGCCGCCGCACCCTCCTGAACCGCCGCCGCTCCCGGGAGAACCGAAGGAGTAGCACTGCAACCCGTTGTACCCGGGAATCGGAAACCCGAGCCCGCCGGCGCCCCCGCCGCCGCCACCACCGCCACGCCCGGCCGCGCCGCCTGTGGCAGCGGTCGCCGCGGGGAGGACGTACCCGTTGCTGTTGAACGTGCCAGCCATAGCGCCGTTGCCGTTGTTGCCCGCGCTACCGCTCGAACCGTTACTGCCCCAGTACGGGCTCCCCAGGACTGGAGTGGTGTTCGGGGGAACGCCCTGACCGCCTGTACCTCCCGACGGGTTACCCTGAATGCCGCTCTGACCGTTGGGCGTCGTCGGTGTGCTGTAGAGCGACGGCGAGCCGCCTGCGCCACCTGCGGCCCCGCACGTGCTGCTGCCGCCCGAACCGCCGGCGCGCGCGCTGTTCCAAAAGCAGTGGATGAGGCTCGTGTTGCAGGCGGCGAGCTCTGTTGGAGTGGCGAACGTCCAACGAGGGTCGTTGTAGCAACCCTCAATCGCGTTCCCGCCGACGTTGCCGCTCGCCGCAGCGGCAGGCGAGTTGCCGGCCGCGCCCGCAAGACCGTTTCCCGCGCGAAGCTCGACGCTCTCGAGCCGCACCGTCTGGGACTCCTTGATCATGCCGCCGTAGCTGCTGCGGTTGGTGGTGTCTCCGTTCGCCGCGTCGATGCGCATCGCCTGCACCAGCACGCTGCTCGAACCATCGACCTCGAGGCCAGGGTTGCCGCCGGTGATGGTCACCTGGTTTGCGAAAGCGCGCTGCCACGTGAGCGGGTGGTAGGCGCCCGCCACGTTGACGCCCTGCGCGCCGAGAATGCGCAGCGGGCCGGCGTAGTTGCCCTGAGCCAGGTACACGTCGCGCTTGCTGGTGAGCGACTGCTTGTTCATCGCCTCGGCCAGCGTGAGCACCGGTGCCGCCTTCGTGCCGGGGTTCATGTCGTCGCCGCTCGGCGAGACGAAGATCGCGTTGTTCACTTCTCCGTCGATGCCGTCGCAGTTCGCGTCTTTGAACATCAGGTCGGGCAAGTCGGTCGCGGAAGCAAACGTGCAGCTGTACTCGCAGCCATCGGTGGGGTCGTTGTTGAGATCGACCCAGCCCACAGCGCACACGAAGCTGCAGGTCGAGTTGGTGCAGCTCGCGGTCGAGTTGGGCCGCGTGCACGCCTGGTTGCAGCCGCCGCAGTTCATCGGGTCGGCCGTCACGTTGGCCTCGCAGCCATCGGGATCCAGGTTGTTGCAGTTGTCGAAGCCCGTGTTGCAGGTCAGCACGCGGCACACGCCGACATCGCAGCGCGGCGTCGCGTTGGGGAGCATGCACACCCGGCCGCACGCGCCGCAGTTGGTGACAGTGGTGGTGGTGTCGAAGCCGTTGTCGAGCACGCCGTCGCAGTCGTCATCGATGCCGTTGCACAGCTCGGTGATGGGCATGCCGGGCGTGCAGTTGGCCACGCCTCCGTCGACGCAGGTCTGAACGCTGCGCTGGCAGGCACCCACGCCGCAGGTCGCGCTCATCTGGCCTTCGTCGGTGTCGCCGTCGCAGTCGTCGTCGAGGCCGTTGCAGGTCTCGGTCGCGGCCTGGCGCGCGTCACACACCACGCTGTTCGAGACGAGGTCGCACTTCTTGAGGCCCGAGCAGGTGCCCTCGACGTTGACCGTCTGGCAGGGCTGCTCGAAGTCACCGCGCGCCAGGCACGAGCAGCTCGCGACGATCGGTACGCACTGCTGGATCTTCGGCGTGCCGTCAGCGCCCGCGCCGTTCACGCAGCGGTAGCCGGTGGGGCAGGTCTGATCGAACGCGCAGTCGCGGCCACACACCTTCTCGGTGTTGACCACGAGGCACTTGTCAGAAGGGTACGGGCAATCGAGATCGGCGGCGCAGGGCTGGCAGAGCTTGCGCTGATCGGGCTGGCAGGCGAACCGGTTGGGCGTCAACTGCACGCAGACTTCGGTGGGCAGACAGCCATCACCACAGCGGCGCACGCAGACCGGTGAGAAGCCCGGCGCCGCGTCGCACAAGCCCGTGACGCAGCGCTCGTCGTTCTCACACGCTTCGCCTTCGAGGAGCTGGCTGGGCGCGGCCGGCTTGGCGCCACATTTACAACCCACTGCGAAGACCGACATAGCGAGAACGAAGACGTGGAGTTGACGCATGGGGAACGAGCCTTCGCAGGTGGAACGACTGATTTCAACGGGGTGTGCGCTCAATTCCGACACCGGGGCTCCACCGCGAGCGCAGCAGGGTCGGAGATCTTTTGAAGACTTCCCGGCGCAATCTGGGTATTTCGGCCGCGCTGTTCAGCCGTCTACCGGAGCCTCGACCTTCAATGAAAATCCACGAGTATCAGGGCAAGCAGATCTTCAAGAAGTACGGCGTCCCCGTGCCGCGCGGCATCGTCTGCAAGACGCCCGCTGATGCCGAGAAGGCCGCCATCGAGCTCGGCACCAGGGTGACCGTGGTCAAGGCGCAGGTGCATGCCGGTGGTCGCGGCAAGGCCGGCGGCGTGAAGATCGCGAAGTCGCCCGCCGAGGCGAAAGAGCACGCCTCGAAGATCCTCGGCATGATGCTCAAGAGCCCGCAGACGGGCCCCAACGGCCAGGAAGTGAAGACCCTCTACGTCGAGGAAGGTCTCGACATCGAGAAGGAGTACTACCTGGGCCTCACGCTCGACCGCGCCACCGCGCGCGTCACCTTCATGGCCTCGACCGAAGGCGGCGTGGAGATCGAAGAAGTCGCGCACACGCACCCCGAGAAGATCCTCCGCGAGGCGGTCGATCCGGCGGTCGGCTTTCAGCCCTACCAGGGCCGCAAGATGGCCTTCGGGCTCGGCCTCAAGGGCGACGAGATCGCCAAGTTCGTGAAGTTCTGCAGCCAGCTGTACCAGGTGTACATGGAGACCGACGCCGCGCTGGTCGAGATCAACCCGCTGGTGAAGCTCAAGAACGGCGAGATCGTCGCGCTCGACTCGAAGATGACCTTCGATGAGAACGCGCTCTTCCGTCAGAAGGCCGTCGTCGAGATGCGCGACATCGCCGAAGAGGACCCGCTCGAGGCCCAGGCCAAGGCGCACGACCTCGCGTACATCGCGCTGGAAGGCAACATCGGCTGCATGGTCAACGGCGCAGGCCTGGCCATGGCCACCATGGACACCATCAAGCTCGTCGGCGGGCAGCCCGCGAACTTCCTCGACGTGGGCGGCGGCGCTTCGCGTGAGAAGGTGACGGCGGCCTTCAAGCTGATCCTCGCCGACCCCGCGGTCAAGGCGGTGCTGGTGAACATCTTCGGCGGCATCATGAAGTGCGACGTCATCGCCGAGGGCGTGGTCGCGGCAGCCAAAGAAGTGAAGCTGAGCGTTCCCCTCATCGTTCGCCTCGAAGGCACCAACGTCGAGCTGGGCAAGGAGATCCTCAAGAAGTCGGGGCTCGCCATCACGCCCGCGGACAACCTGCGTCAGGCGGCTGAAAAAGCAGTCGCCTCCATCAAGGCCTAAGGTCGAAAGAGAAATCACCATGAGCATCCTCGTTGGCAAAGACACCAGGGTCGTCGTGCAGGGCATCACCGGCTCGGCCGGTTCGTTTCACGCCAAGCAGTGCCTCGAGTACGGCACGCAGATCGTCGCCGGCGTGACGCCGGGCAAGGGCGGGCAGTTGTTCGAAGGCAAGATTCCGATCTTCGACACCGTCGAGCAGGCCGTGAAGGCGACGGGGTGCAACACCTCGGTCATCTTCGTTCCGCCTCCTTTCGCGGCTGACTCGATCCTCGAGGCGGTCGACGCGAAGCTCCTGCTGGCCATCACCATCACCGAAGGCATTCCGGTCAACGACATGATCAAGGTCAAGCGGGTGCTGCAGGGCGCGAGCACGCGGTTGATCGGGCCGAACTGCCCGGGCGTGATCACCCCCGGCGCGAAGTGCAAGATCGGCATCATGCCGGGCCACATTCACCGCCCCGGCCGCATCGGCGTGGTCTCGAAGTCGGGCACGCTGACGTACGAGGCGGTCTTCCAGATCACCAACCTGGGCCTGGGCCAGTCGACGGCCGTGGGCATCGGCGGCGATCCGGTGCACGGCACGAACTTCATCGACGTGCTCGACCTGTTCAACAAAGACCCCGAGACCGACGCCGTGATCATGATCGGCGAGATCGGTGGCAGCGCTGAAGAAGAGGCGGCTGCGTGGGTGAAGGAGAACATGAAGAAGCCGATGGCGGGCTTCATCGCGGGCGTCTCTGCTCCTCCCGGCAAACGAATGGGTCACGCCGGCGCGATCATCTCGGGCGGCAAGGGCACCGCGGCCGAGAAGATCAAGGCGATGACGGCGGCGGGCATCGTGATGGCCGCGTCACCCGCTGAGTTGGGCACCACGCTGGTCGAAGCGGCCAAGCGCGGCAACCTCAAGCTGAGCTGACACCTCTTTCCCTCTCCTTCTGGGAGAGGGTCGTCGTACCGGCGGCGGATTCCGAAAGGATTCCGCCGTTCCTCGATGTCCTCGAAGCGCTTCTTGCTCCTCCGCGCTGGGGGAGAGGGGACCTCGTCGGCACTCAGGTCTTCAGCAGCCCCTGGCTCACCAGCGTCCAGCCGATCATCTTGTAGAGCAGCCGCGAACCGACGTTGGCGTTCCACTCGTTGCCACCGCCGCCATCGGACACTTCATTCAGATCGAACCCGACGATCTTCTTCCCCGCGCGCACGACACCTTCGAGCAACGCGACCGCCTGCGCGAAGGTGAGACCGCCCGGCACCGGCGTTCCCGTATCGGGGCACAAGGTCGGCTCGAGCCCGTCGATGTCCCACGAGAGGTACACGTGCTGCGGCAGCTCGTTGACGATCGCGTCGACCTGCTCACGCCAAGGCATGCCATCGAGCCGTGCCCGGGCCAGCCGCGCATCGAAGAACGTGTGAATGCGCCCATCCGACTCGCGGATCATCGTGTACTCGGCCTCGCCGAAGTCACGAATGCCCACCTGCACCAGCTTCCTCACGCCGGGCACGTGCTTCATCACGTTGAACATGATCGACGCGTGCGACCAGGTGAACCCCTCGTACGCATCACGCAGATCCGCGTGCGCGTCGAGGTGGAGCACGCCCAGGTTGGGGTACTTCTCAGCGTGCGCCTTGATGCAGCCGAACGGCGTCGAGTGGTCGCCGCCCACCAGCCCCACGATCTTCCCCGCAGCGATCCACTTCGTCGCCGCCTGGTACACCCAGTCGTTCATCTTCTCTGACAGCGCGTTGACCTTCGCGAGTGCAGCTTCGTCGACGTCGAGCCCACCGGACTCCACGATCGGAGCCGCCAGCGCCTTCGCTTCGTCGTTCCACGCGCGCACATTCTGAGGGTGGGGAAGCATCGAGATGCCCACTTCGTACGGCCTGCCGGTGTCGAGATCGAAGAGGTCGACCTGCTTCGAAGCCTGGAGGATCTGCTCGGGGCCGTCAGCGGTTCCACCGCCGTAGCTGGTGGTGGCCTCGAAGGGCACGGGCAGGAGCACGACCTTCGACTCCTCGGGCGTGAAGGGGAGACCAAAAACACCAGAGTCAGGCTGCGCGGCAGCGTTGGGGTCGAACGGGGTCATCAGTCACCAGGTGAGAACGAGTTTTCCGAACGTGTCATTGCTCGCGAGGCGCTGGAGCGCAGGCTGCAACTGCGCCATCGGCAACACGGCGTCGACGACCGGCTTGAGCTGACCGCTCACGAACGAAGGCAACAGCCGCTGCTCGAACGCGCGCGCGACGGCGATCTTCTCTTCCAGCGAGCGAGACCGCAGCGCCGTGCCCTGCACCCGAAGGCGCTTGGCCAGCACGCTGCGCAACGGCACCTCAGCCGTCGCGCCCGCCACCAGCCCCACCAGCATCACCGTGCCCTGAGGCGCCATCGCGTCGATCGTCTCGGCGAACCAATCGCCGCCCACGAGATCGAGCGCGACGTCACAGCCGCGGCCAGACGTGAGCTGTTTGACTTGCGCAGAAAAGACGCCGTCCTTCACCAAGATGGTGCGGGTCAGGCCCAGGGCGCGGGCGCGCTCGAGCTTCTTCTCGTTGCGGCCGGTGCCGATCGCGCGTGCCCCGAAGAGCTGGCACAACTGAATCGCGGCGGTGCCCACGCCACTGGCCACGGCGTGAATCAGCACCTCGCTGTTGACGGTCATGCCGCCCTGCAGCACCAGCGCGTCGAAGGCGGTGGCGAAGGCTTCTGGCAAGGCCGCCGCGTCGGCGAACGACATGCCCGCGGGCATCGCCATCGCTTCACGTTCGTGGGTGACGAGCTCTTGCGCCCAAGCGCCACCACCCACCAGGCCCATCACCCGATCGCCCACGCTCCAGCGCCGGACCCGCGCGCCGACGGCGGCGACTTCACCGGCGTACTCCATGCCTGGAATGTCTTCAGGTGAACCGGGAGGCGCCGGATACAGCCCCATCGTCTGCAGCAGATCAGCCCGGTTCAGCGCGGTCGCCCGCACGCGCACCTTGATCTCGTCGGGACCGGGGTGGGGCGAGGCGACCTCTGAGAAACGAAGCCCTGTCGGACCTTCAGCGTTGAGACTGAGCGCGGCCTGCATGCTGCGCGCGTACCACAGGTTTCAAAGCCGCTGGAGGTCGAGGCTTCGGGCCACGCGCGATCTCCAACGAGGGGATGCACTCGCCGCCACCCGCCGATGAGGGAGGCGACGGCGCAGCCATTTCGTCAGCCGTCAGCGCGCCCAGAGCCACCACGCCCATGGTGCCCACGCAGCACAGGGCGGTGACCCCGCCGAGCGCGATCAAGATCCAGAAGAAGGGGCTGCGCTGGGGACCATTCACAGGGCCTGTGAGGGTACAAGAGTTCGTGTTCGTTGGTAGACCGGCGTCATGAACTACGCCTTCCGCCGGAAGCGTCTCCTCGCCGGACTCGAGAGCCCTCTCCTGCTCATGGCCGGTGGCCAGCTCGCGCGGAACTACCCCGCCAACGTCTTCCCATACCGGGCTGACGGCAACTTCCTCTACTTCTTTGAGCGGCCTGAGCCCGGCAGCGCGGCCTTCTTCGATCCGGCCGACGGCAAGGTGACCCTGTTCCTCGCGCAGCGCACAGCGGCTGATGCGCTCTGGCACGGCGCGCTCGAGGCCTTCGAAGGCGTGAAGGCCCGCATGGGTGTCGACGCGGTGCTGCCGGTAGAGAACCTCGAGAAGAAAATCACCGAGCTCGCGGGTGGCCGGCAGGTGCGATCGATCGCCGTGGCTGATCCGAAGGCGACGCACCGCGCGCGCTCCCTCACGGGCGAAGAGCTCGACTTCGACGATCCGAACAAGGTGGGGCGGGGCGCGCTGCTCGATCTCATCGCGAAGCTGCGCCTGCACAAAGATGCCGATGAGCTGCAGGAGATGCGGCGCCTGGTGCCCATCACGCGCGAGGCGCACCTGCTGGCGATGCAGCACTCGAAGCCGGGCGTGACCGAGCAGTTTCTGAAAGGGCAGATCGACGGCGCGTTCGGCCGCGCTGGCTGTACCGCTGCGTACAACACCATTCTCTCGGTGCGCGGTGAGGTGCTGCACAACACCGAGTACCGGAACACGCTGCAGAAGGGCGACATCGTGCTCCTCGATGCCGGCGCCGAGAGCGTCGACACCGGGTACTGCAACGACGTCACGCGCGATTGGCCTGTCGGTGGTGCGTTCTCGCCTGAAGGCCGCGAGGTGTACGAGCTGGTGCTTCAAAGCGAGCTCGACGCGATCTCCGCGGTCAAGCCGGGTGTGCGGTATCGCGAGCTCCACCTGCGCGCGTCACGTGTGCTCGCGGAAGGGCTCGTGCGCATGGGCCTGCTCGTCGGCGACCCCGACGGCCTGGTCGAGTCAGGCGCGCACGCGATCTTCTTTCCTCACGGTCTGGGTCATCAGTTAGGCCTCGACGTGCATGACCTGGAGGCGTTCGGTGATCGCATTCACTACCCAGGCGGTCGCACGCGCAGCTCGCAGTTCGGCACCCAGTACCTGCGCATGGACATGGATCTCGAAGCCGGCATGACCTTCACCATCGAGCCCGGGCTGTATTTCGTGCCGGCGATCCTCCACGATCCGGAGCTGCGCGAACGCTTCAAGACCCAGGTGAAGTGGGACGCGGCCGAGAAGTTTCTCTCGATGAATCAGGGCCGGGGGTTCGGCGGTATTCGCATCGAAGACGATGTGGTGTGCACTGCGACGGGCGTCGAGGTGCTCACGCAGTCGATCCCGAAGTCGGTCGCTGAGATCGAGTCCATCGCCGGCAGCGCATGAGCGACTTCGATTTGCTCGCGCAGGTCTCGCGGCTGGGGCTCGATGCCGAAGGCGGGGTGGCCGTGTGGGGGAACGCGGTGCGTTTGCTCGCGGCGTTCGATGCGATCGGGCGCGATGGTGCGGTGGCGCTGCTGAAGGTCGATGGCGTGCGGGAAAATGGCCTCGTCTATACGGTGCTCGTCTCGGGTGGCCGGCTCCCGAAGAACTCGAGCTTTCGCAAAGACGGCGCGGACCTTCAGGGGCTGCTTCGTGAGGCGGTGACGTTCTACGTGTCGAATACGAAGCCGCCGCCGTTGAAGGCGCGGATCAATCGCGTGACGCCCCGGCAGTCCGTTCCGAAATCAGAGGTCGTGTTCACTTCGGTCGAGATTCAGCCCGACGGATCGGGTGGTTTTCGTTTGCTCTATCTCGACCAGTCCGACCACGTGATCTCCGAGAAGCGGCACCTGACCGTCGAGAGTGCGAAACGGGAGGTGAAGTTCGAGTTCGAGATCGCCGAGGATGATTGGGTCGTGGAGGATTGATTGAGCGCCCCCACCCTGACCCTCTCGCAAAGGGAGAGGGGATTAGCTGTTGAGGTGAAGCGGTCGAGCCGGTAGAGCCAACGGCATGTCAGGTCAGGCTTGGTTCCAGAAGAAGCCGAAGATCGCCGCCCCGGGTCCCGCCGAAGCCTCGGCGAACTCCTCCCGCATGGAAGGCATCTGGGAGAAGTGCGACGAGTGCGGCGACATCATGCTCGCCGAAGAGCTCACCAAGGCGCTCAACGTGTGCCCCAGCTGCGGCCACCACATGCCGCTGCCCGCACGCGTGCGCATCAACAGCCTCTGCGATCCCGATTCGTTCGAGGAGTTCGACACCGACCTCGAGTCGATGGACCCGCTGCAGTTCTCCGACTCCAAGAAGTACAAGGACCGGATCAAGTCGACCATGAAGGCGCTGGGCGAGAAGGACGCGTTCATCGCCGGCGTGGGCACCTTCGACGGCCGCCGCGTGAGCCTCGGCTGCTTCAACTTCGACTACATGGGCGGCTCGATGGGCAGCGTGGTGGGTGAGAAGGTCACCCGCGTCTTCGAGCGCGCCATCGAGCTCAAGTGCCCTGCGCTCGTGTTCTCCGCTTCAGGCGGCGCGCGCATGCAGGAAGGCATTCTCTCGCTGATGCAGATGGCGAAGACCTGCGCTGCGCTCAATGCGTTCCGCGAGATCCGCCAGCCGTACATCTCGGTGCTGCTGCACCCCACCACGGGCGGCGTGGCTGCTTCGTTCTCGTTCCTGGGTGACGTCATCATCGCCGAGCCCCGGGCCCTCATCGGCTTCGCGGGCGCCCGTGTGATCGAGCAGACCATTCGCCAGAAGCTCCCCGAGGGGTTTCAGCGCAGCGAGTTCCTGCTCGAGCACGGCATGCTCGACGCGATCGTTCAGCGCAAAGACATGCGCGCCAAGATCATTCAGGTGTTGGGGCTGCTCGCGTCGTGACGCCCCCGCAAGGGCTCGCACACTTCGCGGGGCTCTCGCCGTCGAACATCAAGATGGGCCTCGATCGGGTGCGCCTCGCGCTCGATCGCCTCGGCAATCCAGAGCGGCGATTTCCCGCGCTGCATGTGGCGGGCACCAACGGCAAGGGCTCGACCTGCGCCATCGCGGCGTCCTGTCTGGGCACGCGGTACCACACGGGCCTCTACACCTCGCCGCACCTGATCCGCCCCAACGAGCGCATTCAAATCGACGGCGTCGAGATCGACGACGAGACCTTCGGTCGCCGCATCGCCGAGGTGGTCGAGGTGCTCGGCGAGCAGCACGACCTGACCTACTTCGAGTTCGGCACCGTGGTGGCCTTCTGGCACTTCGCGAAGGAGCGGGTGGAGATCGCCGTGTTGGAGACGGGCCTGGGCGGGCGCCTCGACGCGACCACCGCGTGCACGCCGACGGTGACCTGCATCACCCCCATCGACTTCGATCATCAGGAGTACCTCGGCCACACGCTCACCGCGATCGCGGGCGAAAAGGCGGGCATCGTCAAGCTGCAGGTGCCGCTGATCTCCAGCCGGCAACACCCCGAAGCGCTGGCCGTGCTCGAGCAAGCCGCGGCAGGCCGGCTGGTGCTGGAAGGGCGCGACTTCGAGGTGAAGCAGGGCGCCTTTGGCAAGGTGGTGTTCTCCTCGAAGCTCACCCAGGAGACCGAGTTCGTGCTCCCGCTCAAGGGGCCCCATCAACTGCAGAACCTCGCGGTGGCGCTCGCGTGTCTCGAGGCGCTCACCGCGTTCCCCTTGACCTCAAGCGAGCTGCGAGCGGGCGTGAGCACCGTACGCTGGCCGGGCCGACTCGAAGAGTTCCCCTTCACGCCGTTGGTGGTGCTCGATGGCGCGCACAACCCGGCGGGCGCGCAGGCCCTGCTCCGGGCGTTGGAGACTGAGTATTTCGGCCGGCGGGTGCACCTGGTCTTCGGCGTCTTCGCCGACAAAGACTTCGAGCCGATGATTCGGTCGCTCTTCCCCCGGGTCGACGCGCTGCACCTCACCCCGGTGCCCAGCCCCCGCTCGAAGGACCCGCACAGCTACGAAGCGCTGGCGAAGGCGCTGAACCCCCGGGTGACCCTGCACCCCGACGCAGAGACTGCGTTGACCGCCGCCCGGGCCGCAGCCCCGCAGGACGGGTTGGTGGTGGTCGCGGGATCTCTCCTTCTCGTCGGGCACTTACGTCGCGTCCTCCTCGGTCTGCCCCGTTGACAGAAGGGTGACCCCGGTTACTTTGGGCGCGCCATGAACCAGCCGGAAACCGCCCCCGACGTCGAGCCCGCAGATCAGCAGCCGCCCCTCGATCCCCACGTGCAACAGTTGACGGCTCAGCTCGAGACCGCCCGCAAGCGCGTCAACGAGCTCGCCCACGCGGTGCAGGCTGGCGAGCGAGATCGCGCCGAGTTCAAGGAGCGCCTGACCCGTGAGCGCGAGCGCATGGTCGACGTGGAGAAGGGCAAGATCGCCGTCACGTTGCTCGAGGTGATTGACCAGCTCGATCTGTCGCTTCAGTCGGCAGACGACTCCCCGCTGGCGCGCGGGGTCAAGCTGATCCGGGAAAGCATCTTGAAGCAGGCCGAGGGCCTGGGCATCGAGCGCGTCGAGCTCTCGGGTCACCAGTACGATCCCAACCTCGCCGAAGCGACCGACATGGAGATCACCCCGAACCCCGATGAGGACAACCAGGTCGTGCTGGTGCTCAAGGCCGCCTACCAGCTCAACGGCCGCGTCATTCGCCCGGGCGTGGTGAAGGTCGCCAAGTACGTGAAGGCCGCCTCTGCCTGATCCTGCGGCTACGATGACCGCCGTGCGTTTGATCCTGCTCGCGGTGCTGGTCGCGCTCCCTGCCTCGGCGCAGACCGTCGAGGAGTGGGTGCACGGCAAGGTCTCCACCCAGAAGGGCTCGCTCAAGACGGTGCCGCCTGCGTCGGTCGGCCCCGCGGGCCAGTTGTGGAGAGAGCGCGCCCCCACCGCGCCGCAGCTCCCGGGCTTCATACCGCCCACTTCGCTGGCGCCGCTGGTGAAGGCGGTGCGGCCGGGCGTGGTGAACATCGCCACCCGCAACGAAGACACCAAACGTTCGCTGGGCTCGGGCTTCGTGATCAACCCCGATGGGCTCGTGGTCACCAACAACCACGTGGTCGAGCGGGCGCAGCGCATTCAGGTACGCCTGGCCGATGGCCGTGAGTTCGAGGCGGTGGTGGTGGGGCGTGACCCCGCGACCGATCTCGCGTTGCTCCGGTTGCCCGACGCGAAGGAGCTGCCCACCGTGACCCTGGGTGACTCCGATCAGCTCGAGATCGGCGACTGGGTGGTGGCCATCGGTAATCCCTTCGGGCTCGACATGTCCGTCACGCATGGCCTCATCAGCGCGCGCGAGCGGGTGATCGGCGTGGGCGTGTTCGATGACTTCATCCAGACCAACGCGCTCATCAACCCGGGCAACTCAGGGGGCCCGCTGTTCGACATGCAAGGCGACGTGGTGGGCGTCACCACGGCCATCGACAGCCGCGGCCTGGGCATCGGCTACGCGGTGCCGATCAACTTCGTCAAAGACCTGCTGCCCAACCTGCTCGACAACGGCCGCCCCGAGCGCGGCTGGCTGGGGCTCAACGTGCAAGAGGTAGGGGAGGGCAGCGCGCGGGCTCCGGTGGTGGTCGACGTGTTCGCCAACAGCCCTGCTGAGAAGGCCGGCCTCAAGCCAGGCGACCGGGTGGTGCGCATCGGCGGCAAACCCGTGCAGCGCTATCAGCAGATCCTCCGGCGCGTGGCGTTGCTGCAGCCGGGCACGCCGGTGAAGGTCGAGGTTACCCGCAGCGGGCGGACCTTCGAGTTCACCGCCACGCTGGCTCAGCGGCCGTCGGTCGAAGCGCTCAAGACGATGAACTCAGGGGGCCGCATCGATGCGCTGGGCATCGCGCTCAAGCCGCTCGACCCGAACGCGGCCGCTTCGCTGGGCATGGAGCCCGGCCTGCGCATCGAGGCGATCGTACCGGGCGGGCCGTCGGAGCTGGCGGGCCTGGCCACCGGCGATGTGATCGTCGAGGTGAACCGCGAGGCCGTGGGGAACTTGAAAGACTTCGACGCCGCGCTGGCAGAGACCGAGCCGAACGAATCAGTGCTGCTGAAGATCCGGCGGGGCCAGTCGCTGCGGTATCTGGCAGTGCGCCCCCGAACCTAGATCTCCCTCGCCCTGCGGACCGGGGAGAGGGTCGGGGTGAGGGGCCGAATCGACTCCGAAGCTTGAAACGGTACCTCTCCCCGGTCGCGCAGGGAGAGGGCGCTCATTTCTTCTTCGTCGATACGTTCAGCGCCACCGCCGCCTTCACCAACTTCTTGAACGCCGCGGCGTTGATCTTCGAACCCTCAGGCAGATCGATCGCCCGGCGCGTCTTGCCCTCCAGACTCGAATTGAAGAGCCCTGAAGGATCCTCCACGTGCGCCCCCTTGGCGAACGTGAGCTTCACCGCCTTCTTGTACGACTCCCCGGTGCACACGATGCCGTCGTGCGACCACACGGGAATGCCCCACTTCCACTCTTCGACCATCTTCGGATCCGCCGCGAGGATCAGCGCGCGCATCGAAGCGAGCAGCTCGCCGCGCCAACCACCGAGCTCCGCGAGGTGTCGATCGATGACCTCCGAAACCTCGCTTTTCACTTGGCCAGCCACAGTCCGACCTGATCACCACTGCGACCGACGGTCACCAGCACCGCATCGAAGCGCGCCTTCACGCCCTTCATCGTCCCGCCGCCCTTCTTGGGCAGTGTCCACACACCTTGAGGCGTGAACACGATCTGCAGCCGCAGCGCCTGCGAAGAGACCTGGCGCGCCATCAGCGCAGGGTTCCACCCCTCAGGCATCTGGCTGTCGATGCGGATGAACGGCATCACCGGGTTGCCGCCCTCATCCGTCTTGGTGGGCGCGCCGTGGGTGATGGCCGAACCCGAAGCCGCGAAGAAGGGCACGAGGTTGAGCACGAAGTTTCCATCGCGCACCTTCACCTCGCCCATCTGCAGCACGCCCGAGGTCTCCTCGGTGATGATCATGTAGTACTTCTTGCCCGTCGCGCCCTGGCGGAAGATCTCAGCGTTCTTCTCGCACTCGCTGCCGCCGAGCAGCTTCGAGGCGCAGTCGCCCACGTACTTCTCGACGAACGCGCTCACTGCGCCCATCGCTTCAGCCTGGTCGCGCAACTTCGCGAACCGCTGATCAGCGTCGGCCAGCGCCACAAAAGGGACCAGCGTCAACATCATGACCATCGATTTCATTGAGTTCCTCTGCGTAAGTGGATGTCGCATTGGGTGGTTAATTTGCACACATGCGCCCACTCTGTAGGCTTCGCGACAGTTCCGCACCCAACAGGAGCGTCGCATTGAGTGAACGTCGCCAGAATCTGCGTTTCGACAAAGTCTTCACCGTCTACCTGAGCACCGCAGACGGCATGACGAGAGGGATCGCCAGAAACATCAGTACGCAGGGACTTTTTGTCGAAACCCGTGACTCGTTGCCGTTGGGTGGCCGCATCAAGGTGACCTTCAGCTCCGAAGACGGAACCGAAATGACGGCGCTGTGTGAGGTGCGGTACCAGGTGGCGCTCAATTACGGCGACGGGGAAGAAATGACCGGCACCCGCGGCGCGGGCCTGCGGATCATCGCCTACGAGACGCGCGAGGACCAACCCCTTCTGCTCATCGATCGTGAACGCGTGCTGCACTGAAGCCCATTTGAGACGAAGACCCCGAGGGGAGGTGGGGTAGATGAGCCCCGCTGTTTCCACTCTCTTCGGGGGTTATCGAACATGAAACGTCTCACCATCGCTGTCGCCGTCGTCACCTCGTTGTCCGTCTTCGCGCAGGCCCCGGCGCCCAGGGCTGCTGCTCCCGCGCCGAAGGCTGCTCCTGCTCCCGCGCCGGCTGCTGCACCCGCGCCGGCACCCGCTGCCGCTCCTGCTCCGGCCGCTGCTGCGCCGGCTCCCGCGCCCGCCGCGATGGACATGAGCAAGCTGGGCCCGGGCGCCCGCAAGCCCACCAACGAGGCCAAGACCCGGAAGGAGATCGAGGCCTGGTACAAAGACGGCGACGCGCTCGAGGCCAAGAAGGATTGGGAAGCGCTGATCAACCGCACTGACTTCCCCGTCTTCATGCTCACCGACAACATGTCGGGCGTGCCGAGCGCAGAGGCCTACACGCGCGAGGCCTACGTCGCGATGATGAAGCCCATGTGGGAGGGCATGCCCGCGGGCTCGACCATGAAGCACAAGCTCACCATCGCCGTGCTGTCTGACTCGGTGGCGAACGTGGTCGACGACTTCGACATGACCATGGGCAAGAACAAGGTGAAGGGCCGCAACGCCCTGACCCTCGTGAAGGTCGCCGGCTCGTGGAAGGCAAAGACGATGACCGAAGCGGGTTGGGGTGACATGGGCGCGCCATCTGCGGCGCCTGCCCCGGTCGCCGCTCCTGCGCCGGCTCCGTCGGGCACCAGGGCCCCGCCGCCTGCTCCGAAGAAGTAATCAGCACCCGTTGACGCGACGACGGCCCGCCGGCTCACTCGAGTCGACGGGCCGTTTGTTGTGCTGTCATTCGGGCCAGCAACAGCCCACACCGTTCGCATCGACAGGGTTGATCGAAATAAGGAGCGCCCACCGTTCATCCCGAGCGGAGTCGAGGGATTACCTCTCCTTCGGGCGGTAAGTGCCCCCTCGACTGCGCTCGGGGAGACCGGTGATGGGAGTCATTTCTATTTCCGCCAACCCTCTCGGGATGACCGGTCGGTTGTTCCTCCGGGCGAAGCCGTTCTCTGCTCGGGATGAACCGGAAAGAACAACCCGGTAAACCCGGACTGGAAAACGGCGCAGCCCCGGCGTTACAGCAGATGATGATCATCCAAGTGAACACCGACAATCGTGTGCATGCCGACGCGAAGCTGCGGGAAGAAGTGGAAGCCGCGGTGAACGGAGCGCTGGGCCACGTGGCCGAGCGCATCAGCCGGGTGGAAGTTCACCTCGGCGACGAGAGCGGCAACAAGCAATCGGACAATGACAAGCGCTGTATGATGGAGGCGCGCATTCAAGGGCGCGCGCCCAGCGCAGTCACTCAACACGCAGCGAGCATGGCCGAGGCGATCGACGGCGCGGCCGACAAGCTTCGCCGCTCGGTCGAGAGCACGCTGGACAAGGCAGATGACCGCCGCGCGAGCGACAAACACGGCTGAAACGACGACGGCCCGCCGACTCCAACTCGAGTCGACGGGCCGCTGACGTCTTGAGTCGGTTTCTTGTCTTACTGCGAGAAGCCTTCGAGCATGTAGTGCGCCTCGATGCGCTTGAGCGCGAGGATCATCGCCGCGCAGCGCGTGTCGACGACCTTGCCGATCGTGTAGTTGCGGCTGTCGTGCATGTCCGTGCGCCGCGGGGTGTTGCGCGCGATGTCGCGGATGATGCGGTAGTTCTTCTTGAGCGCGAACTCGAGCTTGGCGTCGACGTCTTTCTCCGTCCACGTCTCCATGCGCTTGTTCTGGATCCACTCGTAGTACGAGACCGTCACACCGCCGGCGTTGCAGATGATGTCGGGGATGATGTCGATCTTCCGGCGCTCGAGCACTCGATCGGCCTCGGGCGTCGTCGGGCCGTTGGCGCCCTCGGCGATGAGCTTGACCTTCATCTTCTCGGCGATCTCGGCGGTGATCTCGCCACCAAGCGCGGCCGGCAGCGCGATGTCGGCCGGCACTTCCCAGAAGTCAGCCTTCGAGATGACCTGCGCCCCGGGGAACCCGAGCACCGAGCGCTTGAGGTTCTTGGGGTTCTCGTTGGTGTACTTCATGAGCTCGCCGGCATCGATGCCGTTCATGTTCATGATGGTGCCATCAGCGTCGTTCACCGCGATCAGCTTGGCGCCCATGTTCTGGAGGATGAGAGCGCCCCAACTGCCTACGTTGCCGAAGCCCTGCACGATGAAGGTCTTGCCCTTGAGCGTCTCGTTCTTCTCCGCGTAGTAGTCCTCGATGGTGTACGCGACGCCCTGGCCGGTCGCCTTGGTGCGGCCTTCAGAGCCGCCGATGCGCACGTCTTTGCCGGTGATCACGCCGCGCTGGTTGTGCCGCTCGCGCTCGCCGTCTGAGAACTGACGCAGGAAGAGCGCCATGATCTCGGAGTTCGTACCGACGTCAGGCGCCGGGATGTCGATGTTCGGGCCGACCAGCTGCTTCAACTTGTACATGAAGCGCAGCGAGATGGTCTGGAGCTCTTCCTTGCCGTACTGGCGCGGATCGAGCTGAATGCCGCCCTTCCCGCCGCCGAACGGAACGTCGGCGATCGCCGTCTTCCAGGTCATCTCGGCTGCGAGCGCCTTGAACAAGTCGAGCGACACGTCACGGTGGTACCTGATGCCGCCTTTGTAGGGCCCACGCGCCTGGTTGTGCTGCACGCGGTACGCCTTGAAGCGCCGGGTGTCGCCGGGAACGAGCTTGTAGACCTGCCCGTCTTCGAGGCGCAGGTGGCCGCCCTTGATGTGCACGTCAGAGCCGAGCAGCGCCTTGCCGTTCAAGATGATCTTACCGTCGAACAGGCGCTCGAGGCCGTGACCGTCACGCACCTTGGTGACGCTCAGGTCGGTGAAGGCCTTCGCCTCGTCGGCCGAGACGGGCACCAGGCGGTCCTTCAGCTTGGTGGTGACGTGGAAGATGTGTTCGTAGTCGGGCTCTTCGAGTTCGAGCCGCACGCGGCTGTCGAGGTTCATCGCGTCTGCGGCGCGATCGAAGATCTCCATCGCCTCGGTGTAGACGGTCTTGCGCGGCTTTTCGGTGGCCGGCGCCCTCATGAAAGTCTCTTCAGACATGGAATTCCTCTTGAGTGACTTCGCGACGACAGCGTCGTGAAGAAGCCGGCGCACCATACGCAGCGAACCTTTTCGGCCAAGCAAAAAGGCGCAGCGCGGCGCGTCACATTCCTGCGTGTTTCTGGTGGGGAGGGGTGACCAGAACGGTCGAAGCAGCTGAAATGAAAAGGCCTCGGATCCGCGAAGATCCGAGGCCTGATTTTCACCTTGAGCCGACCGCCGGAATTGAACCGGCGACCTACTGATTACGAATCAGTTGCTCTGCCAACTGAGCTAGGTCGGCGAAACCGCGGCGCAAGTACCAACAACCCCACACCGCGTCAACGGATGCGGTTGAGGAAGAGGCGAGTCTTCGTACTGTCGGCCCCGGTGGCGATGGTCACCGCGAAGTCGAGGTCCTGGTCTCCATCAGCGTCACCAATCGAAGTCGACTTGCGAACCCCCATGCCGGCGGGCACCCGGTACTCCGTGAAGACCCAGCCTGAACGGTTGCGGCGCACCACCAGCTCGTCGAAGGTGGACCAGAAGAGATCGACCCGGCCGTCTTGATCCAGGTCGAGTGCGCGCAGCTCACCTGGCGAGGTCGCGGTGAAGGTGGCGCGGGCCGCGAAGCCCACGCCGCTGTTCTCGAACAGCTCGATGCCCGCGCTGGTGACGGCCACCAGATCTTCATCACCGTCGCCGTCGAGATCTGCGCTGCCCAACTGGGTCACGGCGGAGGGCAGGGCGCTCACCCCGCCATCGGCCAGATGCACTTCAGGCGTCGTGTCGGCCCAGATCACCCCGAACGGTCCGAAGGTCACCGCGGAAGCCGCCGGCGTCGCGGTGAGCGCCGCACCCGTCGAACCCACCACTGCGTAGCCGCCACACCCGACCGCCACCACGTTGCTGCGCGCCGTGCCGTTGCTGGGAAGAAAGGAGGCCCCGGGGCAGCCCGCATCGAGGGTCTGCAACGAGTAGGTCGCGCCGCCGTAGACCATCAGGTCGAAGGTGCCGTCCTGGTTGATGGCGGCGACATCGGTGTTGCCGTCGCCGTTCACGTCGATGAGCTCTGCGCGCACGGGTGAACGCTGGAAGGAGAGCTTGCGGCTGGAGACCGGCTCGAAGCCCTGGGTCATGCTCCAGGGCACGATCTCCACGCGCGAGAAGGCGGGCACGGCCATCACCAGATCGCCCGGGCCTTTGGGCGCCAGATCGCCCAGGACCGCAGGCCCGCCCTTGGAGATGTCCATCTCGGGGCCGCTCTCAAAAGGTTGCGCCACGCAGCGCCGCGCATCGACCGTGCAGGTGTCGGTGCAGGCGGTCAAACCCCAGGTCGTGCACGCCATCAGGCCGAGCGCGCCATCACAGGCCTCGCCCAGGTCGAGCACCCCGTTGCCACAGCGCTTGACGCACAAAGTGGTGTCGTACCGGCAGGTGGTGCCGCAGACGACCCGGCCGGTATCGAAACCCAACGACTGGCAGGTGGCCGTGCCTGCTTCCGAGGCGTCGCAGTCTTCGCCTTCCTGAATGATCCCATCGCCACAGGCCGGCGGCGGCGGGGGCGGCGGCTCATCGACCCTGCGGGTGTTGGACCCGCGGCAGGCGAGCAGGATCAAGAGCAAGGGCAGGGCGCGACGCACGGCGGGCATGCTACGAGTTCTTGCGATGAATCCGAAGGCTCTGGAATGCCCCTCTTGCAAACGCGCGGTCCTGCCCCGGGCCGAGAACCCCTGTTTTCCGTTTTGCTCGGGCCGCTGCAAGGCGATCGATCTCGGCCGCTGGCTGGGGGGCGAGTACCGCATCGCGAGCGCCCCTGAAGAAGATGAAGACGGGAACACGCCGCCCGAAGTACCGCCGACCGACGCGTAACCATGTTCGCGTCGCCTCGGCCAGCCGTCCGCTTCGCTCCCGTTTCCCGGGTCTCTCCGCCTCGGCCAGCCGTCCGCTTCGCTCCCGTCTGTCTCGCGCAGCGTTCCGCTGCTGACGGCTCCGTTCAAGGCTGTCTCGCGCAGCGTTCCGCTGCTGACGGCGCCGCTCCGTGAGTCTGTACCTGACCGGTGGAGTGGCAGTCGCCTACGCCGTAGGCGTGGTCTCCGTTCACCGCGTGGCGGTCGCCCGCCGCCGCAAGTTGGCGCACGGGTACCCGACCCTGAGGTGGCTCGATTGGAGCGCGCTGTTTCAAAATGTGCTGCCGGCCGCTGAGCCGGTGAACCGTTTGCTCCCCACGGCCCTTGAAGGCGGGCCTGCGCCGCAGGTGCTCGCGCGTGCCCTGAGCCGTGAAGTCGAGCTGCTCGAAGGCATCGTGCGGGGCACTCCGCTGCAGTTGGAGTCCTTCCAGGAAGCTTCCTTCAGCGGTGGGGAAGCCCGCTGGCTGGGGCTGCTCTCGCGGGTGCGCGAAGAGCCGCGCCGGGTGCTCGAGGAGCTCGAGGCCACGCCCGCCAACACTGCCGCCGAGGCCTACCTGCGAGAGTGGCTGGCGCTGGAATACGACGTGAGCCCGCTCAACCTCGAGCTGATGACCTTCGGCGCCAAGCGGCGCATCAACCACGCACTTCGCCGTTTTGGGGATCAGGCCTCGCTCTATTTCATTCGCGCACGGGCCAGCTCGCTGCTCGGCTTCACGGGCGCAGTGCTCGACGACCTGGCGCGTGCCGTCTACTTTTCCAGGCAAGCGCCCTTTTATTTGCAGGCCGTCACCCAGATGTCGTTCGTGGAAGACGTGCGCCCGGCGCTGGTCAGGGCCTGCCAGGAAGCACTGGACCAACAAGACACTGGCGTCTGACCCGGGTTCACCCGCACAATCTGTCCTTCGATGGTCGAGACGTTGCTGCTCTGGTTCAACCGCTTCACCGACGATCCGGGCAAGGTGCGCACGCGCCTCGCGGGTCGGCCCGTGCTCGTCTACGAGCCGCCGACCGAAGACACCATCGACGAAGATGACGAAAACGACGACTACCAGCTGCGTACGCAGTCGGGCCTGTCAGTCCCCTCGATTGGTGGCGGCGAGCCGATGGCGGTGGTGATCGAGAAGACCAAGGACAACGCCTTTCAGCGGCGCATCACCATCGGCCGCACGGCGAACAACGACATCGTGCTCGACGACACCTCGGTGTCCCGCTTTCACGCGTGGATCGAGCAGGAGAACGCCACCTGGGTGCTGGTCGACGCTGGGTCGCGCAACGGCTCGACCGTCGCGGGCCGGAAGATCGTCGCCAAGACCCCGTCGGTGCTGACCAATGGGCTGGTCGTGCGCATCGGGGCCCTTCAGCTCACCTATTACACGGCGCAGGGCTTTCTCGAGATGCTCCAGCGGCGCGCCACCGAGTGACCCTTCAGTTGTGATTCACCTTGAGCGCCTCAGACGTGTTACCTAAAGTAGCTCGTCTCTTTCCTTAGGAAATCCTGGTGCTGACCACCGAAGCGCACGGCAAGACCGACGTTGGCCGCAAACGCCAGCACAACGAAGACGCGATGTTGGTCGACCCCGGGTTGGGGCTCTACATCGTCGCCGACGGCATGGGTGGCCACGCCGCAGGTGAAGTCGCGAGCGCCCGTTCGGTCGAGGTCGTCAAGCAGCACCTGATCACCAACCGCAGCATCTTGAAGGACCTCGCGAAAGACGCGAGCCAGGCCAACCGCGCCGCGGCCGCGAGCCTGGTGGAAGTGGCCGTTCAGCGGGCCTGCGCAGACATCTACAAGACCGCCACCACCGACGCCTCCAAGCGCGGCATGGGCACCACGTTCGTGTGCATGGCGATCGGCGGCACCAAGGGCGTCATCGGGCACGTGGGCGACAGCCGCGTGTACCTGGTGCGCAATGGTCAGTGTCACCGCCTGACCGAAGATCACACGTTGATCTCGGCGCAACTGAAAGCCGGCACGATCACCAAAGAGCAGGCCGCCACCAGCCAGTACCGCAACGTGATCACCCGCGCGGTCGGCATTCAGGAATCGGTGCAGGTCGACACGCTGATCGTCGACGCGGTGCCCGGCGACATCTTCGTGCTCTGCTCCGACGGTCTGCACGGCTACCTGAACGATGACGAGGTCGCCTCGGTGGTGGCTTCGGCGCCGCTCTCAGAGCTGCCCGAACGTTTCATCGCCCTCGCCAATGAGCGCGGCGGCAAAGACAACATCACCACGGTGGTGGTCGGCTGCTCGGGCGACCCCGCGACGGCCACTGAAGAAGTCGCCGAAGCGCAGAGCCGGATGGAGGCGCTCAAGAAGATCCCCCTCTTCCGGCACCTCACCTACAAAGAGCAGACGGCGGTGCTCTCCACGGCCAGCACGCGCACGTTCCCCGCGGGCCGGGAGATCGTCACCGAAGGCCAGCCGGGTGAAGAGCTGTTCGTCGTGATTCGCGGCCGGGTTTCGGTCGAGAAGAACGGCGTCGAGATCGCCGAGCTTCGCGCCGGTGGTCACTTCGGCGAGATGGGTCTCATCGACAACGCGCCTCGCTCGGCGACGGTGCGCGCCATCGAGCCCACGCGCACGATGGTCATCGGCCGCGGCGATCTGATGGGCCTGATGAAGCGTGAGTCGATCCTCGCGGTGAAGCTCTTGTGGAGCTTCGTTCAGGTGCTCTCTGACCGGCTGCGCGAGACGAACTCGGAGCTCTCCGATGCGCGGCAGGAACTGGCCGCAGCTCAGGCCATTCAGCCCTTCGCAGAAGATTGATACCGGAAACGAGCCGCCAGCGGCCGAAGGCTGCGCGAGACGACGCAGCGCGAAGCGGCGCGTCGGCCGAGGCGAGTGACCAATGAAACAGCCAGTCAGGGGAGTGGAGATGTCGCTGCGGTCACGCTTCGTCGTGCTGTTGGCTTTCACTCCGTTGCTGGCCCGGGCCGACGTCTTCAACACCTACGGGTACGGCCCGCGCGCCGCCGCGATGGGCGGCGCGATGACCGCCGAAGCCAGTGACTACACCGCCGTCTTCTACAACCCGGCGCTGCTGGTCGACCGCAAAGACGTCAACTTCGGGTTCAACTTTCAGTTCTACAAGATGGCCGCCGACGTTTCGTCGAAGGACCTCGCCAAGCCCCTCGACCTGAGCAACGCGACCGCGCCTGATTCAGTGGGCACCTCGGTCGGCTTGTTGTTCCCTCTCGGTGGCAAGGTGAAGAACCACCTCGCGCTGGGCCTGGGCGTGTACCTGCCCACCGCCGTGCTGCTGCGGGTCAACGCGCCTTCGGCCCAGACGCCGTACTGGTACCGGTACCACGCGAACCCCGAGCGCCTGATTCTTCACCTGGGCGCGGGCATCAAGATCGTCGACTGGTTCAAGATTGGCCTGGGCATTCAGGCGCTGGCGGATCTCATCGGCAGCGGGGCGAACGTCTCGGTCGATCTCTTCAGCCGGCAGGTCAACGGTGGCGACATCAACGCGTACCTCGGCACGCGCGTGGCGCCGGTGTTTTCCATCGCAGTCACGCCGATCAAACGGCTTCGCCTGGGCGTCACCTTCAAGTGGGAGATGAAGCTCATCTACGTCATCCCCGCGAAGGTCGACCTCGAGGGCATCGCGACGCTCGCGTTCACGGTCAATGGCGTGGCGCACTACACCCCGCACACCCTCAACTTCGGCGCAGCCTTCGATGCGACGCAGAACCTCACGTTCACGCTCGATGGTGAGTGGCAGAACTGGTCTTCGGCGCCTTCTCCGTACGTGGGCATCACCATCGATCTGTCGGGTCCCACGCTCGACGCGTTGGGGCTTGGGTCCGCGCTCGACGTGACGTCTGCCCGGCAGCGGCCCGGCTTCACCGACACGCTGGGCGTTCGTGCGGGCGCTGAGTACCGGCTGTCCGAACGGTTCGCGGCGCGCTTAGGGACGTTCTTGCGGCCGACGCCGGTGCCGAAGCAAGACACCCAGGGCACCAACCTGATGGACAACACGGCGCTGGGGCTCACCGGCGGTATCGGCTTCAACTTCACTGACCCGCTCGAGATCTTCGCGCACCCGGTGCAGATCGATGTCGCCGCGCAGGCCCAGTTCATCCTGCCGCGTGAGGCGAAGAAGGAAGCCGTCGACAGCCAGCCCGGGTACTCCTACGTGGCCAACGTCTACGGCGTGACCGCGGCCATTCGTTACGACTTCTAATGAGCTGAGGGAACAGGGGGGCGCGTTCGAGTGTCCGTCCGGCTAGCCTCTTCATGCCCATGCGCCGCTGGTGGTTCATCATTCTCGGGGGGCTCGTCACCCTCTTCGTGGCCGCCTTCGTTCTCTGGCCGCGGACGATCGATCCGGTGGTCGAGCCTTCGGCCGAGCCGCCCCCTCAATTCGTGTCGGTCGACGTGTTGGCGACGCGAAACCAGCAGGGCCTCACGCTCACCGGCGTGGTGAAGGAACCCGGCGGCAAGCCCATCGCCGATGCCGAGGTGTTTCTCGCCGCGTCCTCGCAGCCCAGCCTCACCGCGTTGCGCTGCGCCGTGTGTTCAGAGTGGCTGCTCTCTTGCCATGCCCATGAGACGGCGCGATCTGTCGCCTCCCTGCTGGAGACACGTCGCGGCGAGCTGTCGCCCGGGCTCACCACGCGCAGTGACGCTGAGGGCAACTTCCGCTTCGAGCAGCTCGCCGGTACCAGCTTCACCGTGTGGGGCAGGGCGGCCGCTTTTGGCGATGGCGTGAAGGAGCGCGCCGCGCCGGGCGACCCGGTCGAGCTCTTCCTGCCGCTCCCTCGCTCGCTGCGTGGCCGGTTGCGTGGAGAAGCGGGTCAACCCGTCGCCGGAACCGTGCGCGTCACTTCGCGCCGCCTCGCGCGCGTCGTGCAGACCGAAGCCGATGCCGAAGGAAACTTCGTGCTCCACGGCCTCGGTGAAGGGCCGTTCGCGGTCAGTGGCACCTCACCTGGGTTGCTCCCCGCACTCGAAGATGAAGCAGAAGCGGGGCCCGATCCGGTCGTGCTCACGCTCGCTTCTCCTCGCCGTCTCGAGGTGCGCGTGCTGGCGAACGGAAAGCCCATCGACGCGACGATCTCACTTCAGGGCGATCACGTCGTCAGACAGCTCGAAGCAAAGGCGGGCTTCCGCGCGATCGACGAGCTGTACCCCGATGAGCTGATGATCTCGGCCGTCGCGGGTGAGCTCTCCACCGTTCCCCGACGCGTCGCGCTGACCAACGCGCTGACCCAGATCACCCTGACTCTCGAGCGCGGAGGAACGATCGCCGCCACCGTGCTGGACGACTCGGATCAGCCGGTGGTCTCGCCCACGCTCGAGCTCCTCACCCGCGGCCACGAGCGCATCACCACGCGCAAAGCGCAGACCGGCGAGCTGGTCATCTTCGGACCGCTGGGCGTCGGTGAGTACCAACTGCGCGCGACCGCCGCCGGCTACCAGCCTGTCTCCGTGCCGGTGCAGGTGAAGCCCGGTGAGACGCAGCTCGCGATCACCATGACGAAGGGCACGGTCATCTCGGGCCGGGTGATCGACGAGTACGGCCGCGCCGCGCCGGGCGTCTCGGTGCTGGTGACGCCGACCGGTGACTCGATCATCGCCGACAGTGAAGGGCGCTTCGCGGCGCCGGTACCTTCACCGGGGCTCTACGAACTGCACGCGCATCACTCCGACTGGGGCGGGGGCGATCTCAAGGTGCAGGCCCCCCAGGAAGACGTGGAGCTGCAGCTCGAGCCGCGCGCCGGCGCAGAGATCACCGTGAGCGCGGGCGGCCGCAGGGTCGAGGGCGCGTCGGTCACGCTCTTCCACACCCGGGGCAACTTCCGCAGCGATCGCACCTCGGGCGCCGATGGCGTGGTGCTCATGCGCGGTCTTCCGCAAGACACGTACACGCTCGTCGCCACGCACCCCGATTTCCTGCCTTCTGAAAGACAGGCGCTCTCGTTGCGTGATGGCGATCTGCAGCGCATCTCGGCCGAGCTGAAGCCTGGCGCGAAGATCGTGGGGCAGGTGGTCGATACGCTCGGCGCCCCCATCTCGGGCGTCTCCGTCGCCGTGTTGCCGCGCGGTGCAGAGCCAGCCCTCGCCGACGCGCAGGGAAAGTTCTCGCTCTCGCCGCTGCGACCCACCGTCACCTACGCACTGCGCGTGGCCCAGAAGGGTTTCGAACAGGTCGATCGCGTCACCGCCAAACCCGGCGGTGATTCAGTGCGCGTGGTGCTGCGAAGACAGCCCGTGTTTCGAGGCCGCGTGCTCGGTGATGGTCAGCCGCTCAAGAACTTCCGCGTCGATGAACACGAGGTGACCTCGGCGGATGGGCGTTTCGAGCTGCCGCTCTCGGCGAGGGAAGATCGGGTGATCGTCAGCATCGAGGCGCCCGGCTTCGAGCCGATGATGGCCGATCGTCCGAACGCTGCCGAGCTGGGCGACTTCGATCTCGATCGTGCACCGCAGGTCAGCGGCATCGTGCGTGATGAAGGCGGCGGCCCCGTGGTGGACGCAGTGGTGAGCTGCGACAGCTGTGAGCAGTCGGTGCTGACAGGTCAAGAGGGCCGCTTCACGCTGGGCAAACCTGCCTTCCAGCGCGAGTTCACCGTGGTCGCCAGGAAGGGGCGTCGCACCGCCACGCGCACGGTCGCTGACGGAGCGCTGCAGGGCCTCGAGCTGGTGCTCAAGCCGGGCGTCAAGGTGAGCGGGCTCGCATATCTGCCCGGGGGAACGCCGGCCGCGGGCCTCGAGATCGCCGGCGTGAACGTGGATCGCGGCGAGTCGGTGAGCGTCGTCACCAACGCCGATGGCACCTACTCGATGGACCTCTCAGCCGGCGTGTATCGCTTCATGCTGGCGCTGCCGGCGAGCCAGACGCGCTCCGAAGATCCGCCCGCGGTGATCGCCGAGATCACCGGACCCGAGACGCGCCTCGACTTCGGCCCGGTGCCCGGCATGGGCACGCTGTCGGTGAAGTTGGTGCCGAAGCCCGGCTACGCCCTGTGGCTCGTGCGTGGTGACGTACGCGCCGTGGGCAATCCTCCGATGGAGTTGCTGCGCACGCCGTGGGCCCAGCTCGTCTACCAACCACTGGGAGATCGCGTGACCCTGGGCGCTTTGCACCCGGGCCGCTACACGCTCATCTGGGGTAGTTTTCACGCCGCGATTCCCGGTGGTCCCCTCATCGTTCCTGTGAACATCCCTTCGGCAGGCGAAGTGACGTTGGTGCAATGACCGATGCGAAAGCTCTGGGTCCTCCTCGTCGGCGTGGTGGTGCTGGGCACCGGCTGTCTCATCTGGTGGCTCACCTTCGATCCTGAAGTCACGCCTGAGGTGATCGCGGCCGACGACCGCGCTGCGAGTCTCGGGCAGCCCTTCGTGCACGCGAATGAAGGCGACGACGCGGTCGACGCGGGTACGGGGCGCATCAGCGGGAGCGTGCTCAGCGCCGAGTACACCCCGGTGGAAGGCGCGAAGGTTCGGCTCTACGCGCGCGGCGCTGAGCTCGAAGAACTTGAGTGTGGGCTGTGCCACGTCCCGGTGCTCGATTGCGAAGATACAGCCACGGTGTCCCGGGTCATCCAGAGGCTGCGTGAGGGCTCCGTTCATCCGCCCCCGATCCTCGTGGAGGTGACCACCGGCGCCGATGGCACCTTCGTGTTCGAAGACGTGCCGCTCGACGGTGAAGTGGTCGCGCTCGTTGGAAAGTTGAGCGCCGCAACCGTCAGTGACGGCGAGGAGCTCGTGCTCGTGCTCGCAGCACCGCTCGTCGAGCAGGTTCGTGTGGCTGATTTCGAGGGCAAGCCGGTGCTGAACGCACGGGTCACGCTCTATTCGCCGCGCGATGGCACCCTGGTGGAAAAGCGGGTCGATGCCGAAGGCACGGTGCAGCTCGAGAGCTCCGATCACCGCGCGTGGTTCTTCGCGGAGTCCGAAGGCACGCTCCCCGCTGCGCACCGTCTGGGGATGGGCGGCGAGGTGGTGCTCTTGCCCCCCCGCACCTTGATCATCCGCACCATGCTGGGTGGAAAGCCAGCCGATGCCGACGTGGAGATCACTCTGCACGGCGAACCACGCAAGCTGCGATCGAAGGATGGCGTGCTCACGCTCGAGCAGCTTCCCTTCGCTTACTACGCGGTGAAGGTCGGCTCGGAAGAGCTGGTCGCCGCCGAACAGGGCGCCGAGCTGGTCGAGCCGATCACCGAACTCGTCTTCGAGCTGCGCCGGGGCGCAAAGTTGGTGGTGACGGTCGTGAGCTCGAGCGGTGAGCCGCTGGGGTCGGTGAACGGTTTCCTTTCCAGCAGCGACACCAACGCGAGCAACGACGCGAACGACGGCGCGCTGCTGATTCTGGGTCCGGTGCCTGAGGGCGAATACACACTGAATCTCACCTCGGAGGGCATGGTCGGCATCGAACGTTCGATCGATCTCGAGCCGGGGGAGACGACGCTCGAGGTGGTGATGCGGTCGGCTCCGAAGCTGGCCGGCCTGGTGGTCGGCCCCGATGGCAAACCGGCGGTCATGACGCGTGTCGCAGCGTGGGAAGGCGATCAGGAGATCGCGCTCGGGCTCACCGACGACGACGGTCACTTCGAGGTCGAGCTCCACTACCCGGGCACGTTTCTCCTCAAGGCAGAAGACCCGCGGGTGGGCGTGGGCGAAGCGACAGCCGTGGCGCCGGGGCCGCCCGTCACCATTCGGCTCGTGGCGCGCGGTGTGCTGGAGGTCGAGGTCTTCGATGCCGATGGCGTGCAGTTGCCTTGCGACGTGACGGTGCGCTCTGAGAAGGATCAGTCGATGAAGTGGGTCGACGACGACGAGGGCAAGGTCGGCCGGCTGGCGGGGCTCGCGGAGGGCTTCTATTTCGTCGAGAAGACGGTGCCCGAGCGGCTGCCACTCTCGCAGAAGGTAGAGATCGTCGACGGCAAGGTGACCCGCGTGGCGCTCAAGGCAGAGCGCGGCGCGTCGATCAGCGGCAAGGTGGTCGATCACCTCGGCAAGCCGGTCGAGCAGGCGGTGGTTGGGGTCAATGGCCAACAATCCGTGACGGCCGCTGATGGGCGCTTCGAAGTGAAGGGCGTAGCGCCGGGCAGCGTGGCGATCTTCGCGGTCGGCCCCGCCGGAGGAGAGACGCCCACCCAGCAGGTCAATGCGCCCGCAGCCGAGCTGGTGCTCACCTTGCCCCTGGTGGCGCGGGTCACGGGCCGGGTGGTCGACCAGGCCGGCGTTCCGGTGGCCACCTTCGACGCGAACAATGAACGCGTGAAGTCAGACACGGGCCGTTTCGATGTACCTGCTCCGAACCACAGCCTCGACGTCTGGGCGGAAGGTTACGCGATGGCCTTCGTCACGCCCGCTGAAGGCGACGTGGGTGACGTGGTGGTGAAGAAGGAGCCCGTGGTGGAAGGGGATGTGGTCGACGGCGAAGGCAAGCCGGTCAGCGGCGCCACCGTGATGGCCACCGTTGATCTCACGCCAGTGAGCACGGATGCCGCGGGGCGCTTCAAGGTCACCCTGAGCAGCGAAGATCCGCAGGAGGCGGTGGCCACCCGCGGCGCGATGTCGGGGCGCACGCAGCTGCGCGTCGGCGCCCTCGCGCACATCGTGATGGAGAGAGGCACCTCGCTGAGCGGAAAGGTGGTCGACCCGACGGGCAAGCCGGTGCCGACGCGGGTGACCGCGGTCAGCCGGGTGACCACGCGCCCCATGGAGATCGCCACCGACGAGAACGGCCGCTTCGAGTTCGATCTGCCGCAGGGGGTGTGGCTCTTTTCCACGCGCTTCAACCGGGTTCAGCGGGCCATCGACGTGCGCGGGCCGAAGATGGAGGTCACGCTGGGTGAAGAAGCGGGCGCCTGTGGCATCTCGCTTCGTTCCAGCAGGCCCATCGACGCGTTGTGGTTGCTCACAGTGCCGATCGCCGACGAGCAAGGCCCGTGGGATCTGGTGGGTACGGCCGCGGGCTCGGTCGAGGTGCCGGTGAGCGTGGCGGCGCGAGAGATCAACGCGCGCGGGTTGCCGTGCGGGCGTTACACCCTGGCGGCGTCGATCGAGAACGTGGTCACCTCGGCGCCGCTCGAGCTGCGCAGTGCGGGGCAGCGCGTGGAGATCGAGCCCAGGCAGCTCGAGCCCTGAACTCCCTCTCCCTGCGGAGCGGGGAGAGGGGCGGGGTGAGGGGCCGCTGGGTCTTGAAGCGAACGGTGGTCCTCTTTTCAGTCAATGAACCCCCGGTTTCGCCGTGCTACTTGAGTCCCGTGAGTTCCCACGTGCTCCAGGGAAAACGAATCGCAGTCGGCATCGGCGGCGGCATCGCGGCCTACAAGGCCGGTGACTTCGTGCGTGAGCTGCGCCGTCAGGGCGCCACCGTGAAGGTGGCCATGACCAAGGCCGCGCAGGAATTCATCACGCCGCTCACCATGCAGAGCCTCTCGGGCGATGCGGTGCTGACCGACTACTTCGAGGCCACGCAGGAAGAGAAGTTCGGCCACCTTCACCTCGCGCGCTGGGCAGACGCGTACGTGGTGCTCCCGGCGACGGCTGATCTGCTCGCGCGCATCACCGCGGGCATGGCCAACGACGCGGTGACCACGTCACTGCTCGCCTTCCGGGGCCCGCTGCTGCTCGCCCCCGCGATGAACACCGCCATGTGGGAGCACCCGGCCACGCAGCGCAACCTGGCCGTGTTGCGTGGCACGCCTCGCACGCACTTCGTGGGTCCCGCTTCCGGACCGCTCGCGGACGGTGACGTGGGCGCGGGCCGTTTGTCAGAGCTGGCTGAGCTCATCGAAGGCGTGCGCGGTTTGTTCTCGGGCGGGCAGCTCTTGGGCAAGAAGGTGTTGATCACCGCGGGGCCGACGCGTGAGTCGATGGATCCCGTGCGCTTCATCTCGAACCCTTCCACCGGGAAGATGGGCCTCGCCGTCGCCGAGGTCGCGCATGCACGCGGCGCGGCGGTGACCGTGGTGCTGGGCCCGGTCGGAGACGTGGGCTCGTTGCCGTTCGAGGTCGTGCGCGTCACCACGGCCGACGAGATGCTCGAGGCGGTGATGAAGCGCGTCGAAGGCGCCGACGTGTTCGTGGCGACCGCGGCCGTCAGCGATTGGAAACCGCAGACCGTCTCGGCGCAGAAGTCGAAGAAGACTGAAGGGCCGCAGACCGTGACGCTGGTGCGCACACCCGACGTGTTGATGACCGCATCAGCGAAGGTGCAGGCGAACGCGAAACGTCCCGTGCTGGTCGGCTTCGCGGCCGAGACCCACGACGTCATCGCCTACGCGCGCGGCAAGCTCACCCGGAAGGGGCTCGATTTGATCGTCGCCAATGACGTCTCGGCGGCGGGCGCAGGGTTCGGCGGTGATACCAACGTGGTGACCATCATCGGAGCTGACGGCTCGACGCAGGGCGCGCAAGGCACCAAGCGCGAGGTGGCCGCGCGCCTGTGGGATCTCGTGGCGCCGAAGCTGGGGGGCGCATGAGCGACGACGTTCGCGATCTCGCGCTGGAGCTCCGCCGTCACCTCGCGTGGCAGGAGTCGGACGGGACGCGCGTGTTGCTCAAGGAGCCGGCTGCTCCGCGCGCCCTTCCTTCCGTTCCTCCCGAGCGGAGTCGAGGGAGCACCGCGGTGGCTCCCGCACCGAAGGTCGAAGCGCCTTCCTCGATCGTCCCCGGCGAGACGCTCGACGAAGTGCGCCGTGAGCTGGGCGAGTGCACGCGCTGCAAGCTGTGCAACGGCCGCACGCAGATCGTCTTCGGCAGCGGCAACCCGAAGGCCGAGCTGGTGTTCGTCGGCGAGGGCCCCGGTGAAGAGGAAGACAAGCAGGGCATTCCGTTCGTGGGCGCGGCGGGGCAGTTGCTGACCAAGATGATCGAGGCGATGAAGTTCAGCCGCGACACGGTCTACATCTGCAACGTCGTGAAGTGCCGGCC
Organism: Archangium sp.; assembly: GCA_043773025.1. Classification (GTDB taxonomy): domain Bacteria; phylum Myxococcota; class Myxococcia; order Myxococcales; family Myxococcaceae; genus Archangium_A. The sequence continues at coordinate 15,719 of JAYVFP010000105.1, read as the reverse complement.
GCCGGGTAATCGCAACCCCGCGCCTGAGGAAATTTCGTCGTGTGAGCCGTTCCTTCGGGCGCAGTTGCGCGTGATCAAGCCGAAGGTGATCGTCGCGCTGGGCAAGTTCGCTGCTCAGACGTTGCTGCGTGAAGACACGGCCATCACCCGCCTGCGTGGTCAGTGGCGGAAGTACGAAGGCATCGATCTGATGCCCACGTTCCACCCGGCCTACCTGCTGCGTTCGCCGGATGAAAAGAAGAAGGCGTGGATGGACCTGCAGGAAGTCATGAAGCGGTTGGGGAAGGTGTCATGAGCGGAACGGCGCGCGAGACAGGCGGAGAGACAGGGTGAACGGCCAGATTCAGATTCATCAGGTGTTTTGCGGGTCGCTCGAGGGCAACCCGCTCGGCGATACGTCGACCCGCGCGGTGCCGGTGTACTTGCCTCCGGGCTATGGCGAGACCGATCAGCGCTACGCGGTCGTCTATTTCCTTCACGGCTTTTCCGGCTCGGGCATGCAGTGGCTCAACGTCTCTCCGTTCACGAAGAACGTGCCAGAGCGGCTCGACGCGCTGATCACCGAGGGCAAGATTCCCCCGACCATCGGCGTGTTCGTCGACGGCTGGTCGTCGCTGGGCGGCTCGCAGTGGATCAACTCCGAAGGCATCGGCCGGTACCGTGACCTCGTCGCGCGCGACATGGTCTTGTGGGTCGATCGCACCTTCAAGACGCTGGCGAAGGGCGCCTCGCGCGCGTTGGTCGGCAAGAGCAGCGGCGGCTACGGCGCGCTGGTCATCTCGCGGTTCCACCCGGAGACCTTCAACCACGTCGGCATTCACTCGGCCGATGCGTGCTTCGAGTACGCGTACATGAACGAGCTGCCCCAGGCGGCCAGCGCGCTGCTCAAGGCGGGCGGGGTCGAGGCCTGGTACCACGACTTCGTGGCGCGCGCGGCGGCCACCAAGATGCGCGGCGACGATCACGCGGTCATCAACATGATCTGCATGGGCTCTGCGTACTCCCCGAAAAAGGGGGAGCCGCTCAACTGCGAGCTGCCCGTCGAGCTCCCGTCAGGCCGGCTGCGCATCGACGTATGGAACCGATGGCTCGTTCACGACCCCGTTCGCTTCGTACCCAAACACGCTGACGTGTATCGCAAGCTGAAGAGCCTCTTCATCGACTGCGGCACGAAAGATGAGTTCAACCTCCGCTGGGGTGCGCGGCTCGTCAGTGACGAGCTGAAGGCAGCCAACGTGGAGCACGTGCACGAAGAGTTCGAAGACGGGCACATGGGCGTCAACTACCGCTTCGAGCGATCGCTGGCCTGGTTGGGCTCGCGGCTCGAACGCTGAAGGAAAGCAATCACATGAAGCTGCTGGTTCGGGAAGTCATCGACGAGACCCTCGTTTCGCTCAAAGCCTCGGGCGCGCTCACGTTCGAATCGATCCCTCCGTACAACATCGAAGTTCCGAAGAACCTCGAGCACGGCGACTGGTCGTGCAACGTGGCGATGGTGATGTCGAAGGCGGCTGGCAAGAAGCCGGGCGACCTCGCGGATCTGATCGTCAAGGGCCTGGTCGATCGGAAGTCCATCATCGTGTCCGTCGAGAAGGCGGGCCCGGGGTTCTTGAACCTTCGCCTGAAAGACTCGGTGTTCCAGGCCGTCGCGCGGGAAGTGCTCGAGGCGGGGCTCACCTTCGGGCGCAACAAGCCGAGGTCGACCGGCAAGAAGATGCTGGTGGAATTCGTCTCGGCCAACCCGACCGGCCCCGTGCACATCGGTCACGCGCGAGGCGCATTCATGGGTGATGCGATCTCGCGGCTGCTCGATGCCGCGGGGCACGAGGTCACGCGCGAGTTCTACATCAACGATGCGGGTAACCAGGTCGAGACGCTCGGCCGCACCGTGTTCAAGCGGTACCAGCAGCTCTTCGGCGTCGAGATTCAGCTCGCCGAAGGCGAATACCCCGCTGAGTACGTGATCGAGATCGCGAAGACCTGGCGGAACGAGGTCGGTGACTCATTCCTCACGAAGCCCGAGACGGAATGGCTGCCCAGGGCCATCGAGGTCGGCATTCGAGAGAACTTGAAGGCGATCCGCTCGACGCTGGCGATGGCGAACATCAGCCACGACACGTTCTTCAGCGAGGCCTCGCTGCACGCGGCCGGAAAAGTGACGAGCATCGTCGACGTCTACAAGGCGCGGGGCGTCACCTACGAGGCGACCGAGGGCAAGCGAAGAGAGAAGGGCGACAAGGTTCGCAGCGAAGAGTCGAAGGCGGCGAAGTACGCCGACCGGCAGCTCGGCGGCACCTTCTTGATGACCGCGACGTACCAGGAGAACGAGAAGTACGTGCTCAAGGACGAGGAGGACAGAATCATCCTCCGGCATGACGGCACGCCCGTGTACCTGACGGCCGACCTCGCGTACCACAAGGAGAAGTTCGATCGCGGCTACGACCTGATGGTCGACGTGTTCGGTGCGGATCACGCGGGGCATGTGCCGCGCATTCAGTCGGGCATGACGCTGCTGGGCAACGAGCCGAAGAAGCTTCAATTCGTGCTCGTGCAGATCGTGCGGATCACCCAGGGCGGCGAAGAGGTGAAGGTCAGCAAGCGCAAGGGCACGTTGTTCGAGCTCGCCGATCTGATCGACGAAGCGGGCGCCGACGTGTGCCGGTTCATCTTCCTGATGAAGTCGGCCAACGCGCAGTTCGACTTCGATCTCGACGGGGTGAAGAAGCAATCGAAGGACAACCCGGTCTTCTATTTTCAGATGGGTCACGCGCGGTGTGCGTCGGTCTTGAAGAAGGCGATCGAGAAGGGCGTGCCGTTCATCGGGGCTGATGCGTTGACTGACGCTCAGCTCGCGAGGCTCGTGCTCCCTGAAGAGAAGGCGATGCTCAAGAAGATGAGCCAACTGGGCGACGTGGTGACGACCTCGGCCGAGAAGCTCGAGCCGCACCACGTGCTCTACTTCTGCCAGGAGCTGATCGCCGACTTTCACAGCTACTTCACGAAGTTCCGGTCGGACCCGATCATCAGCGACGACGTGGACAAGACGCAGGGCCGGCTGGCGATGGTGGCCGCCCTCAAACACACGCTCGCAAGCGCCTTCGGAATCCTGGGCATCGCAGCGCCCGAGCACATGGAAGCGCCGGCAGACGAAGAGTGACTTGAAACAACAACGAACAAACCAATAACCCATCGGCCCCTCTCCCCTCTCCCCGCTCCGGAGGCTGTTGAAGTACGCCCTCGACTTCGCTCGGGCTGAGCGGATTTCGGCCGGTTCCGTTCGTGCCGAGCGGAGTCGAGGCACCTATTTCAACAGTCTCCTTCGCAGGGAGAGGGAGTTCAGATGAGGTGAATCCAGGTCTCCAGGGCTGATCGGCCCAGCCCGATGCGGAAGTGCGTGTCGGCGAAGTCGAAGATCGGCCCCGGAAGAAACAACAGCCCGGCGTCCTTGAGCAGCTCGTTCGCCCACTTCTCTGCGCCGCCGGGCACGTAACGGATGAACCCCGTGGTCCCCCCGACGGGGCAAATCCACGAGAACTCCGCTGGGCGTTCGTCGATCAGCCGCTGCACGCGCACCACGTTCTCTTGCACGATCTTCTTCGTACGCGCTGCGAGCTTCTCGGTGTTGCGAACGGCGATGGCCGCGAGGAGCTCGCTGGGGCCGGGGCTGCAGATGGTCAGGTAGTCCTTGAAGGTCGCGATCCGCTCCAGCAGCTCTCGGTCGCGGCAGACCAGCCAGCCGATGCGCAGCCCTGCGAGCCCGTAGACCTTCGCCGTCGCGCCCAACGAGACGCCGCGTTCGTAGAGCTCAGCCATCGACTTGTTCTGCGGCACCCCGAACTCGAGGCCCCGGTAGACCTCGTCACTGAAGACCCAGATGCCCTTCTCGCGCGCGAGGGCGACGATCGCCTCCAACCGCATCACCGTCGTGACGGACCCGGTCGGGTTGTGCGGCGAGTTGATCACGATGAGCTTCGTCTCGGGCTTGATCAGCTCCTCGAGCACGTCGACGTCGAGCTGCCAACCGTCGGACTCACGGGTCTCCCAGCGGGTGACCGTGGCTCCTGTTGCCTCGGCAACTTCGTAGAGCGACTGGTACCCCGGCGTGTGCACGATCGCGTGATCGCCCGGGCTCAACAGCACGTTCATGAACGCGAAGATCGCCTCTTGCGCTCCAGCGTGGACCAGCGTGTCTTCCGGCGCGATGCCGGTGTACCGCGCAGCGATGGCCTGCCTCAGCTCAGCGCGGCCCACCGACTCGCCGTAGCCCAGCCCCAGCTCGAGAAACTTCGCTTCTGCACCGGGTTCCAGCGCCAGCAGCTCACGGGTGGTGAGCGAGTCTGGATCGCTCGCGCAGCCCAGGTGCTTCACTGAGAACTCGTACCTGGCGAAGAAGCGCTCCAACGCGAATGGACGGATCTTCATCGGCACTTCTCGATGGCCTTGTCGGCGGTCGCGCCCAGCGGCTTCACCTTGCAGCCGATGAATGACAACCAGACACACGTGGCCAGATCGATCTGCTTCATGGTCAGCCCTCTCCCCGACCCTCTCCCCCGCGGGGGAGAGGGAGACAGCTAGATCACTTTTCCGCGCAGCTCTGCGTGCGGCCGCTCAATCAACTCGGTCGCGACCAGTAGGGTCGGTTGCACCGCGGCTGCCGCGCCTTCCAGCGCCGCCTCGACGTCGTGCTGCACCCCGGCCAGCGTGAACCAGCCCTTGCCGCCGATGCCTTTGGCCAGGTGAAACTGGGTGAGGCGAACTTCAGCGCGCTTGAGCGCCACGTCGGCCGCCTTCAACGTCGCAGCCACCGTGTGCAGCTCGACGATGCCCACCGCGTCTTGCGCACCGACCTTCGAAAGCTCACCCCGGAGCAGCGCCGCGACCACCGGCTCCGCCACGTGCGTCAGGTGAAGCGAGTCGAGCACCAGCGCGCCGCCGACCTCGAGGCCGGCCTTGAACGACTCCAGCACGTCGCCCTCGGCGCCCACGAAGACGAGCAGGTATTTGCCCGGCGAGACGGCCTCGGCGATCACGATCTGCACCGCTGCTTGTTTCACCAGCACATCGGCCACCACGACCCCGCGCGCGAGCGATTCGAGCTCGAACAGACCCAACGCGGGACCGGGAAGCTCACCTGCCATCAGATGATCCGGAACGAGTCCTTCAACGTGCAGCGGCGTTCACGCGTGAAGCTGACCGGCGTGGTGAGCCCTTCGCCCGTCGGCGAGGCGATGGTGAACGAGGTGTAGCCCTCGCCCGTCATGCCCAGACCCGCGAACGAGGGCCCGTTCTTCACGAAGATCGACGTGTTGATGATCTTCGCCATGGCCGACAGCACGTCGATGTTGGTCGAGTGCATCGTCGCGGTGTGACCAAAGCCGTGCTCGGCCTGAACCGCCGCCACGATGCAGTCTTCCACCGTCTTGAGGCGCGCGAAGCCGATCACCGGCATCAACAGCTCGGCCTGAATGAACGAGTGCGTGGGGTCGACCTCGGCGAACAGCAGCCGGGTGCCCGAAGGAACACGCAGGCCCGCGGCTTCGGCGATCTTGGTTGCGTCCTTGCCCACCCAGTCGCGCGCCGCGTGACCTTCGTCGACCACCAGCTTCTCGAGCCGGTTGATCGCAGAAGAGGGCACTTCGAAGGCGCCGTGCTTGAGCATCTCGCTCTTGAGCTCATCGGCGATCGAGGCGACCGCGAAGATCTCTTTCTCCACGATGCACACGATGTTGTTGTCGAGCGAAGCGCCGTCGACGATGTCTTTCGCCGCGCGGGCGATGTGCGCCGTCTCGTCGACAACCGCGGGAGGATTGCCGGGCCCGCCGCAGATCGCGCGTTTGCCCGAGCCCATGGCCGCCTTCACCACCGCGGGGCCACCGGTCACCACGATGAGTCGAATGCCCGGGTGCTTCATCAGCGCGCCCGCCGATTCGATGGTCGGAGCGCCCAGCATGCACAACAGGTTCGCAGGGCCACCGGCCGCGACGATCGACTCGTTCAGCTTCTGAATGAAGAAGCTGACGACGTTCTTCGCGCTGGGGTGCACGTTGAAGACGACGGAGTTCCCGCCCGCCACCATCGCCAGGCCGTTGTTGATGATGGTCTCGGTCGCGTTGGTCGAGGGCGTGATGGCGCCGATGACGCCGAAGGGCGCGCGCTCCATCAGCACCATGCCGTGATCGCCGGTCTGCGCCTGGGCCCGGAGGATCTCCATGCCCGGCGTCTTGTTCGCGCACAGCAGGTTCTTCTTCACCTTGTCGGCGACGTTGCCGAGCTTGGTCTCTGCCACCGCCATCGAAGACAGCTCGTTGACGTGATCGCGCGTGCACTGCCGCATCGCCTCGATCACCTTCTCGCGGCCCTCCATCGGCAGCCTCATCCACTGCTCTTGCGCGCGGGTGGCGGCGGTCACCGCCGAGTCGAGATCGTCGAAGATGCCCGGGCGCCTGGTGAGGATCGCAGGGGTACCGCTGGCGCCATTCGAGTTCGAAGGAAGCTTCGACAGCTCGCCCGACAACCGGCGGACGACCTGCTCGACGATGGAGTTGATCTGGGCTTCGTTCATCGCTGAGCGCCTCTAAGCCGACCGGCGACCCGTGGGGCGGGGCGCAGCCGTGGATTCGATGTAGAGCTTCGCGGCGTCGTGGCCGTACACCACCAGAACGCGCTCACAGGACGGCGCGGCGGTCTGGTGTTCACATTCCCGGGTGGCTGCGGCGACGAGGGCGGCCTTCGAGGCCCCCGTCACACGCACCACCTTCGGGTTCACTTGACCCAAGTGAGCTTTCCCTCGACTTCGACCTGATCGACGATCGCCATGATCACGGCGTCGACCGGCCTGTCCTTCGTCATCTCGGTCTGCCGCGCCGACGAGCCTGAGGCATAGAGCACCACCTCGCCCACGCCAGCGCCCATGGCATCGACTGCCACCACGAGCGTCGAGGTCAGCTTGGCGTCTGCGTCGAGCCCCCGCACCAACAGGAACCGAGAGCCGTCGAGCGTGGGCTCTTTGCATGTGGCGACCACGGTCCCCACCACCTTGCCGAGCAGCATCTTCGTGCCCTCTTACTTCGCCGGCTCGGCCTTGCGGCCCAGCGGCAGAACCGCGTCGATGTTGTCGTGCGGGCGGGGGATCACGTGCGTCGAGACGAGCTCGCCCACACGTTCAGCGCCACGCGCGCCCGCTTCGATCGCCGCCTTCACGGCCGCGACGTCGCCACGGACGATCATCGTCACGTAACCGCCGCCGATCTTCTCGAAGCCGACCAGCTCGACCTTGGCGGCCTTCACCGCGGCGTCAGCGGCCTCGACCATTCCCACGAAGCCCTTGGTCTCGATCATTCCCAGTGCGTCACCCATCGGAGTCGTCTGCCTCTCTTGTGTTGTGGAACTACTGCTGCGAACTCAAAAAACTTACTTTTCTTTGGAAGCGGTCTCTTTGCCCGACAGCGACTTGATGGCAGCCACGGCGGCCTCGGCAGCCGAGTCGATCTCAGACTCGGAACCACCCAGGTACAGACGGCCGTAGGCGCCGTACGGCGTCACGTCGACCAGCTTGATGTTGGCGGCCTTCTCTGCCTCGTTGGCAGCCAGCGCTGCGTACGCGGCCGGCTCGCACTCGAGAATGAAGAGCGACTCACCGGGCTCGATCATCTGCCCGAAGCGGATCTTGTCGAGGATCATCGCGTGCATCGGCTCGATGGCGCGAATGATGGTGTTGGAGACGAGGCGCGGCTTGATGCGGTCCTCTTCTTTGACGCCCAGCTCTTTGAGAATCGCCTCGCCCGCCGAGCGGACCTCGCCCTTGTCTTCGCTGTGGAGCTCGAGCATTCCGTACGCGCGCTCGACCACCAACGTCGCAGGCTGTACGCGGGTCTGCTTGAGCGCCACGTCCATCAGCCGGTGAATCGCCATGCCCGGCGCGATCTCGACGAACAACGAGGCGACGTAGGGAACGGGGAAGTAGCCGCGGCACGTGGTGGCGATGTGGGCTGCGAGCTGAGGCTGAAGGCTGTCGAGGAAAACGTACGTGCGGAGCGACGTAGACAAAGAGAGCGTCTCCCAAAATTTCCGGGGCAGAAAGTGCCCGCGAAGTGTCGCGGTTGTAGAACCCGGTGCATCCGTTGACAAGCACTCCGTACACGGCGAAACGCGTCATCACGATGGTGCTTGCGCTGGTGTGCAGTGGAGTGTTGGCCGCCTCGCCCGTGTCCGAGACCGCGGTTCCTCTCGTGCCGTGGTTCGTGCCGCGCGAGATCTCGCTGGGCGTCTTCATCAACCCGCCCGTGGCCACGCCGCACTTCCGCCTCGCGTGGGAGGGCGCGATCGTCAGCCAGCCGCGCAACGAACTCATCTGGTATTTCGGGCTGGGCTCGGGCATCGGCCTGGGCACGCCGAGCCCGATGCTCTCGCATTCGCAGCACGTGGTGGTCGGTGGTTTCGGTTACCGCAGCGATCACCCGCTCATCACTTGGGGCTTTCACGTCGCGGCGGGCGGGGCCTGGTACTTCACCGCGTACAAACCCGGCGGCTTCTACATGAATGAGAGCAGGGCGCTGGGCTACATCGAGGGCCGCCTGCAGTTCGGCATTCGCATCACCCCGCATTTCAGGGTCGTGCCGTACTTCGGCTACGGCTCGCCGTTCGTCTTCAACCCCCGCTTCCCCGGCAACACCTTCGTCGGAGGCGTCGACACCGGCCTCGTGATCGACTGGCGATGAGCGGGCTCGTCGATCTCCACCTGCATCTGCTTCCCGGCGTCGATGACGGCAGTCGCAGCATGGAAGACAGCCTCGAGATGGCTCGCGCGTTGATCTCGCTGGGCTACACCCAGGCCGCGCCCAGCCCGCATCACCGCTCGGAGTACGCCTCGCTCGATGCCGCCCTCTGCGCCCTGAAGCTCGACGAGGTGAAGGTCGCGCTCGCCGCCGCGGGCCTCGGGCTGGAGCTCTTTCCCAACGCCGAGAACTTCTTTCTCGAAGAGTCGTTGATGACCAGCCTCGGCACGAAGGCTTCGCGCACGCTGGGCAGCGGCAAGGTGCTGCTGGTCGAAGCGCCGTATCAGGGCCCGTTGCCGATGCTCACGTCGTTCATCTTCAAGATGAAGCTCAAGGGCGTGACGCCGCTCATCGCGCACCCTGAGCGCTGCTTCGAGTTCGAGAAGAAGGGCCGCGCCGCTGAGCTGGTGCAGGCAGGGGCGTTGTTGCAGCTCGACATGGGCGCGCTCATCGGCCGTTACGGGAAGGCGGCCGAGAAGCTGGCCCGCCAGTTCCTCGAGGACGATCTGTATGCGGTGGCCGCGACTGACCTGCACTCGCCGGTGAACGCGAAGACCTGGGTGGGCGACAGCCTCAAGGCGCTCGAGAAGGCCGTGGGGAGCCAACGGTTCACTTCGCTCGTTGCGTCGCGGCCAGCGGCATTGCTGCGAGGCGTGACCGAATGAGAACGGGAACGAGCCGCCAGCGGCCGAAGGCTGCGCGAGACGACGCAGAGCGAAGCGGCGCGTCGACCGAGGCGAGTGACCAAATGAAAAAGAATGCTAAGGGACGCGGCCCGTGAGCCGATGGATCAAATTGGGGGTCAGTCTCGCCATCACCGTTGGGTGCATGTGGTGGACCCTGAAGGGCATGCATTGGGAGGAGACGAAGAACGCGCTCCTCTCCGCCAACTGGCTGGTGACCCTGCCCGTGTACATGCTGATCCTCCTGGTGATTCACCTCGCGCGCACGCTGCGGTGGGGTCACCTGATGTCGGGCCTCGAGAAGGTGCCCTTCAAGCCGCTCAATGAAGCCTCGGCGATCGGCTTCATGATGCTCATCATCCTCCCGTTCCGCCTGGGCGAGTTCGCGCGGCCGTTCTTGATTGCGCAGCGCTCCAACATTCGCCGTTCGCCCGCGATGACCTCAGTGGTGCTCGAGCGCATCATCGACGGGCTGATCATCGCGGTGCTGCTGCGCGTGTTGATGTTCTTCGTGCCCGAAGACGCGAGGAACATCGACCGCATCCGCATCGGGGCGAACCTGATGTTCCTCATCTTCTTCTCGGGCTTCGTCTTCCTGCTGCTCGCGCGGTGGAAACACGACGCGGTCATCGGCCTGATGCGCAAGACGATTGGCCGCCTCGCGCCGGGCCTCACCGAGAAGGTCGTCTACATGGTCGATGGCTTCGTGGGGGCGCTCAAGCAGTTGCCTGACGCGAAGAACATGGCCTGGTTCTTCGTGTGGACCGCCGTGTACTGGGTGATCAACGGCGCGAGCATGGCGTTCTTCGCCAACGGCTTCGACTGCTCGGGTGCCGAGGGCCGGGCTTGCCTGCCGCTGCACCTCGACTACTTCCACGGCTACTTCCTGCTCTGCGTGGTGATCGTCGGCATGATGATCCCCGCGGCGCCCGGGAGCGCCGGCACGGCCCAGCTCGCGCTCCTCATCGGCATGGGCGTCTTCTTGCCCGAGGCGGTGGTGAACTCGAGCGGCGTCGCCTACGCGAACGTGTTGTGGGCGGTGCAGATCATTCAGCAGATCCTCTTCGGCCTCTTCTTCCTGGTGCGCTCGCACGGCTCGTTCAGCGACATCGCGGGCAAGCTCAACGACGAGCAACAGGGCAAGGGCGCTGACGACGACAAGCGGTTGCTTCAGGAGAACTCGTGATCGGGATCGATTGGGTCGCCGTGGTGGTGCTGGGCATCGCCTGGGGTTTCTCGAACATCCGCTCGGTGCCTCAGCACATCAGGCACTGGGTGTTTGCGCTCGCCTGCTTCGGCATCGCGGGCTACCGGCTCTATCGCGGCGCGCAGGGCATGAACCTGCTCTTCGTGATCGTCGCGGGGGCCATCGGTGTGCAGTACGCCATTCGAGCGCTGCGCACGCCGAAGAATCAGTAGCGCTCAGGCCTTGTCGAGCTGCCGCCGCACCGCCCAGTAGCGCTGCTGTGCGGTCAGGTTGAGCGGGTCGAGACGCAAGGCATCGGCGTACGCCTCCAACGCCTGGGGCCTCTGCTGCCGCGCTTCCAGCGTCTGCCCCGCCAGGATGTTGCCGTGGCTCTTGCCGGCGATGGTGGGGTTGTGTTTCAGAAACCGCAGCCGCGCTGTCTCCAGCTCCACGACTGACACACCCGCGCTGATGCAGCGCGCGACGCCCTCGAAGTTGCCGCGGCCCGCGTCGTACTCGAGGCGGCTCATCGCGTCGGTCAACGTCTTGCCCACCTCGTCGAGCCGGGTGCGCGCCCCGTCGAGCGCCTTGTGCTGATTCAAGGAGAGCGGCCGGGTGGTGAGCCCTTCGAGCGCGCGCTTGGCGTCACGCACCCGATCGCGAATGGCGTCGAACGGAGCGCCCTTGGAGATCGCCAACATCCCGTAGCCGTCGACCGCCCGCTCCGCCGAGAATCGCTTGAGGATCTCCTCTGCGGAGGGATCATCGGGCCGCACGGCCAGACCCGACGGCGACTCGGGCGACTTGAGCCCCTGGTGTGCGGTCTCCAGCATGCTGCGCTGCTGCGTGGAGAGCGCGCCGAACTGCACGCCGTAGCCGGCAGAGACCTTCCACTGCGTGGACTGCTCGGGAGTGATGTGGTGCACCACCTGCGCGTCGCAGCTCAGCCCACCCAGATCGGCGAACGACAACTTCACCCGGCTCAGCAAGGCGGGCATCGGGCCCGCGGTGCAGACGATCAACCCGGCGCGCGTCACCGAGCTGCAGGCAAAGTCGCCCAACGCGGCGCCACCTTCGTCGGTGACCATCAACCGGAGCACCAGGCCCTGCATGGGCGCGGGCCCTGACACCGATGCCGACGAGCTGGGCCTGCGCGTTGGCGTGGGCGTGGTGGTGACGACGAAGCCGTCGGCCAGGCCAGCCACCACCGGGCTGCTCGCGGTTGCGAACGAAGGCTCGGCGATGGGCGCCGGGGTCAACGAGCTCGAGATCGGCGGCTCGAGCGCGTCGCCCTCGCCCCCGAGCACCACCGTGGCCGAGCCGACCTGGGAGGGCGACGTGGCCGCCGCGCGGAACGCTAAGGCGAGCTCGCGGGCAGTCTGAAAGCGCCCCTCGGGTGACTTCTCCATCGCCCGCAGGATCACCGCCGACCAGGTGCGCGAGACGCGAACGTCGACACGGTGTGGCGCGGTCGGCATCACCTCGGCGTGTGCGCGCTCGAGCGCTTCGGGCGTGGGCGCGGTGAAGGGTGCGCGCCCGGTCGCCAGCAGGTAGGCGATCGAACCCAGGCTGTAGACATCCATTCGCGGGTCGGGTGGGGCGCCCAGCGTCTGCTCGGGCGCGCGAAAATCAGGCGACCCGAGCTTCGTCACGTCGCGATCGCCCGGCTCTTCGCCATCGATGCGCGGGCCTGTCGCCACGCCGAACGGGAGCAGCTTCGCCAGGCGCTCCTTCTTGTCGGTCACCGTGCGAAACACGTTCGAAGGCTTGAGCGCCGCGTGCACGATGTTGCGTTCGTGCGCTTCGGCCAGCGCGTCGGCGACCTGCACCAGCAACTGCAGCGCCTCGGCCGCCGCGACTCGCTGCGTGGGGATGTCGAGCAGCGGCTCACCTTGCAGGTACTCCATCACCACGTAGGGCCCGAGCTCGTCTTCGTCGTTGAAGTCGAAGACGTTGACCACCGACTCGAGCGCGATCTGATTGGCAAAGCGTGTTTCTCGAGACATTCGCCGGCCCATGCCCGGGTCGGAACTCAGCTCGCGGTGCGCCAGCTTGATGGCCACGTTGAGGCCGGTGGCGAGGTGCTCGGCCAGGTAGACCACGCCCGCTTTCCCGCGGCCCAACTCGCGCACCAGGCTGTAGCCACCCAGCGCCCGACCCAGAAGTGGATCGCTGCCGACAACGCCATCCCCGGGCACACACAGGCCGCCGTCAACGTGCTCCTGTTGGCAACCAGGACAGATCATGTGTGCGTTCAGCGGATCCGGCGATGGGGGGAAGGCGGCGGCAGCGCAGCGTAGCGGGGGCAAAGCGCTTTGAGTGAAATTGGGCCCGCTGAAGCGGAAAAACTGGCCTAGGGTGCGCGCCTTGCGCTGAAAGTCCGACACAGTTCGTGGCGGCGCTTTTCACTGGAAGCACAGGGGGCCCGAGGTGGCGATCACGCGAATCCAGGCGTTTCTGATGTCGCTGCTCTCGCGGCAGCTCACGCTCGCGCAGGAGTCCTTTCTGACCCGGTACCCGAGCTGCTGGTTGGTCTGGGAACCGGGCGAGTGGTCTGTGCCCGTCAGCGGCGTCGACGTGAGCGTGGCCGAGACGCGGTTGCCCAACAACGCGGTGACCGAGCTGCGGCCGCTGGGTGGTGACGCGTTGTGCTTCGCGCTCAAGGTCGGCGAGGGCACGACGGTGCGGGTCGGGCGCGCGGCTGACAACGAGGTCGTCGTCTCCGACATGACCGTCTCGCGGCTGCACGCGCGGCTCGAGTTCAACGATGGCGCGTGGACGATCACGCCGCTGAGCGAGACCAAAAAGACCACCGTCACGGGCAATGCTGCCGGCACGGGCAAGGCGATCGCGCTGCAGTCCGCTCAGGTGGTGGAACTCGGCGGGGTGAAGGTCACTTTCTACGACGCCACCGCGTTCAAGGCCCGCGTCGCGACCTCTGGAGTAAAGCCGAAACGCGCCTGACTCTTCCGTTCGCTTCGAACGGGTCGGCGGAAATAGGAATCGGTCTCCCCGAGAGGGTTGGCGGAGATAGGAATCGGTTTCCACCACCGGTCTCCCCGAGCCCAGTCGAGGGGGGAATGCCCCCGAACCAGAGGGCGACGACGCCGAGTGCGATGAGGACGAGACCCATCAACTTGTTCATTGCCGCAAGTGTACACTCGGCCCCTGAATGTCGGTCGCCAACGAGGAGACGGTCAGGCTCGCGTCGAAACCCCAGGGCGCACGAGCGGGGCGTTGGCGCGTGGTCGTGGTGACCGAGTCAGGCTCGGCTTCGTTCGCGCTCCCCGTCGACGGCATCATGACGATTGGCCGCGGCGACGACGCCGGCATTCGCCTCGACGACACCGCGGCTTCTCGAAAACACGCGCAGCTTCTGGTGAGCGGGGGCGCGGTGACGCTCATCGATCTGGGCAGCGCGAATGGGACCACGGTGCGGGGCCGCAAGCTGGCGGCTCACGAGCAGGTGGTGCTGGGCGAAGGTGACGCCGTCGAACTCGGCACCAGCCTCGCAGTGCTGCAGACAGACGAGCTGTCCGCGAGTACCCGCCCGTGGAACCTGCACACCCATCAGCGCTTCCTCGAACTCGCGGGAGAAACGAAGCCGCCGTTCGCCGTGCTGCGCGTGCAGGTGATCGCACCGCCAGGGCTCGCGCAAGAGGTGCTCTCCGCCGAGCTCTCGCCGCATGATCTCGTGGCCTCGTTTGGCCCCGGCCAGTTCGAGATCCTCGCACCAGGGCGTTCGCCCGAAGCGGCAAAGACCCTGATGGAGAAGCTCTCGGCGCGGCTGGTCGCGCGAGGTGCGCGCGTGCGTGCCGGCGTCGCGACGGCCCCCCGTGACGGCAGCGATCCCGACATGCTGGTGGCGGCGTGCTCTCGGCCTGCGAGCGCCCCCACTGAAGGCTTCGTGGTGCGCGATGACGCGATGGGCGCGCTCTATCGGCTGGTCGATCGGGTCGCGCCGTCTCAGATCAACGTGCTGCTGCTCGGTGAGACGGGCGTCGGCAAAGAGGTGCTCGCCACCGAGCTGCACCGCCGCAGCAAGCGCGCCTCGGGCCCGTTTCTTCGCCTCAACTGCGCGGCGCTCACCGAGTCGTTGCTGGAAAGCGAGCTCTTCGGCCACGAGAAGGGCGCGTTCACCGGAGCCATCAAGCAGAAGCAGGGCCTGCTCGAGTCGGCGCAGGGCGGCTCGGTGTTCCTCGACGAAGTGGGAGAAATGCCCGCGTCGATACAGGCCAAGCTCCTTCGCGTGCTCGAGGAGCGCAAGGTGACCCGCGTCGGCGCCACCGTCCCTCAGTTCATCGACGTGCGCTTCATCTTCGCCACCAACCGCGATCTCGAAGCCGAGGTCGCGCGTGGAGCGTTTCGCGCCGATCTGTACTTTCGGGTCAACGGCATCTCGCTGGTCATTCCCCCGCTGCGTGAGCGCACGGCAGAGATCGAACCGCTGGCCCGCCAGTTCTTGAGTGATGCCGCCAAACGCGAGACGCGCGGCGCGCCGGAGTTCTCGCCCGATGCGATCGCCACGCTGATGGCCTGGCCGTGGCCCGGCAACATTCGTGAACTCAAGAACGTCATCGATCGCGCGATCCTCATGGCGGGTGAAGGCAGCCTCACCGCCGAAGCGCTCGGTCTGGGCATCAGCGTGACGCCCAGACGTGAGCTCGCGAGCACGGGGCAGGCCTCGAACCTGCGCGATGAACGCGAGGCGGCCGAGAAACGCGCGGTGCTCGAGGCGCTCGAGAAGACCGACGGCAACCAGACGAAGGCCGCGCAGATGCTGGGTGTCAGTCGGCGCACGCTGGTGAGCCGCCTTCAGCAGTACGGCCTGACCAAGCCGCGGCAGAAGTCAGAGGACTCGTGAAGGAACCTCTGTTGGGCGCTGTACGGAGGTCACACCGGTCCTCCCGAGCAGGGCACGGCTTCGCCGTGGACTTTCCCCTCGAGGAAAAGCGAACACCGGTCTTCCCGAGCAGGGGACCGGCTTCACCGGCGATTTCTTTCCGAAGAACAACCGGTCCTCCTGAGCGAAGTCGAAGGAGCACTTCCGCCTCGCGCAGCAAGTGGCATCTCGAC
>JAYVFP010000104.1:0-4834 GCA_043773025.1 Archangium sp. | reverse complement strand
GTAAGTGCCCCCTCGACTGCGCTCGGGGAGACCGGTGATTGGAGTGACTTCTATTTCGGCCAACCCTGTCGGGGAGACCGGTGATGGAACCCGATTCCCGATTTCTGCCGACCCTCTCGCGCACCATCAACGAGAGCGCGGAGGAGGCTGAGCTTTTGTCTCGGTGAGATCGACGACCGTTTCGGGCAAATCGCATTCTGAGGTGGTGCAGTTCACGATTCGCGTCGGGCCCAACGGCCACTCGCCCCGGTCTTCGTGAATGTGACCAAAGAGGTGGAGCCTGGGTTTGACCCGGCTCAGGTGCCTGAGCAGATCTTCACAGCCGACCCGTTCACCGTCGTGCACCATGTCGCCGAAACCCGCCGGTGGACCGTGGGTGATCAACACGTCGATGCCCTCGGGGATCAGCTGCCACTTCGCGGCGATCTCCGCGCCCCGATGCAGGTTGAAGGCCCAGTTGTGAAACCACGGCTGCCAGGGACTGCCCCAGATGCGCAGCCCGGCCACCGTGACCTCGCCATCTTCGAGATAGGTCAGCCCGTGAAACAGCGCGCGCGCCGCGGCCGGCTCCCGCTGAAACGCGAAGTCGTGATTGCCCGCGATGATGACCTTGTGGGCATGCGGCTGCGCGCGCAACCAATCAGCCACTGCCTTCAGCTGCGGCAGGGTGCCCCGCTGCGTGAGATCGCCTGCGTGAATCAACACATCACCTTCCGGCAGCGTCAGCCGGGCGTGTTCACCATGCGTGTCGGCGATCGCAACGACGCGCGGCACGACTCACTCGACCGGGGCGGCTTCCGTCTCGTCGGTCGGGGCCGCACCCGACTTCGTGCTCTCGAACGCCCACTGGTAGGTCTTCTTCTCGCCCGCCTTCAGCGCGACCTCTTCTTCATGCGCGTCGCCCTTGTGAGAGAGCCGCACCACGTGTTTGCCAGCCTTCAGCTTGAGGGTGATGGCCTTGCCGCTGGTACCGGCGCGTTTGCCGTCGACCTTCACCTCGACGCCGTCAGGCTTCACGTCGATGGTCAGCTCAGCAGGCGCAGCTGCGAGGACCAGGTGCGAGACCAGCGCGAGGGTCAACATGGGCAAACCTCCAGAGGCGTTGAACAGCGTCACGAGAATACTGCGCTGGCAGCGAACTGACTACTTGAGCACCGGCAGGTACCAGAAGTCGGGGAGACAGGCCCCACCACTTTCCTTGAGCACCTCGAGCCAGGGCAACTCCCGGCGTTCACTTTTCTGGTCGCGTCGCCTCGGCGCGCAAACCAACGCAAGCGGCACCCGGTAGCGGCCCACCCCCGAGCGCGAGTCGTGGAACACCGGCCGCAACTCGGCGACCCTGGTGCGCACGGCCGCCGCGTCGGTCACCTTCCATATTCGCATGGTGGCGCGATCGACCACCAAGGTGGCACCCAGCGCTCCCAACGCTTCCGCACGGGCGCCCGTGGGTGAAGGCTCGGCGACCAGCACCGGGCTCTCCCACAGCGTGTGGCTGCGGGTGCCGTCGCTCCACGTGTACGAAGGGGCCTGCGCCAGCGCTGCCAGAAGAAAAAGAGTGTTCATCAGGGCCTCCCGTAGATGCGCAACTGCCAACTGGTGAGCGTGCCGACGGTGCCGGCCTTGCGATCCTTCACCACCAATCTCCATTCACCATCGGCCGGCTCGTCGAGGTGCCGCACGCTGGTGAACACGAACGCGTCGATGTCACTGCAGGGCGCGGGGTCGAAGGTCTGAGGATCCGCGCACGCATGCAGGGGATGGAGCAGGTCTGATGCGCCCCCGCTGCGCTGCAGTTGGATCTCGAGATCGGCAGAACGCGCGTGGGTGACGGTGAGCTCGAGCTCGATCACCTCGATGTGGCCGATGCCGCTGCCGCTCACGTCGACCGAAGACGAAGCGCCCGTGCCGTCAGCGTCGGGAACGGCGAGCCCGGGCTGCTGGAGCGGCGCCTCGAAGGTCAGCTCGGGACCCACGGGTGTGATGGTGCGGGCCAGCAGCACCGCGGCGTTCGCGTCGACCACTCCGAAGCCGTACGCGTGGTGCACGTGCAGCCCGGCGCCGTTGTTCGACCAGCCCGGCGAGGCCGCGTCGTTCTTTCGCGCTGACGACGCGAGCACGCGGCGCACGTCGCGATACGAGAGCCCAGGCCGCACCTGCAACACCAGCGCGCCCACACCCGCGGCGATCGGCGTGGACCCCGAGGTGCCGCTCATCGTCTTCGAGTAGCTCGCGTTGGGGTGCTCGGCCGAGTCGTTGCCCTGGTTGTAGCCAGCGCTGCCCGTGATGTCGGTGGTGACCAGGCCCACCAGGTCGTTGCCTTCGGTGGGCGCGACCACCAGCACGTTCGCGCCGGACTCTGCGTAGTCGGCCTGCTTGCCGTCGCGCCCCACCCCGCCGATGGCCAGCACGTAGCGGCTGTTCGCCTGCGCGTCGAAGTTGGAGTCGTCGAGCCCACCCTGCGTCGAGTCGCCGCCGTTGCCAGAGGCCCAGAAGTACACCACGCCCTTGCCGCCCCGCCCGGTGGTGGCGCCCTCCTTCACGCCGCGCAGCCAGAGCGGATCGGCGAAGGTGAGCAGGCCGGTGTTGTCCATGGCGTCGCCCCACGAGTTGTTGCTGATGCTCACCACGTCTTTCTGGCGAACCATCGCGTCGTATTCGTTGAGCGAGGTGAGATCCTGCAGCACGTTGAAGCTCATCAACCCGGCCCGCGGAGCGACTCCACGAAGGCCCACCCCATTGAGATCGCGCGCGGCGATCAACCCCGCTACGCAGGTGCCGTGTTCAGCCAGGCGCGCGGGCGCGTTGCCGAGGTAGTCGTGCCCCGCGCCGATGAGCACGTTCTGAAGGAGATCCTCGTGCGCCTCGTCGACGCCTTCATCCACCACCGCCACCTTCACGCCTTCGCCCTTCACGCCCGCGGCCCAGACCGGCGAGACGCGCACGTCTTCTCCGTTCGGATTGACCAGGTGCCACTGCTGGGTGAAGTACGGATCGTCGGCCGTCGAGAGCCCCGCGGGTGTGCCGGAGACTTCGGTGGAAAGCCCGCTCTCCAACGTGCCTGAGATGGCGGCGACGCGCAGATGATAGGTGCGGTCATTGACCAGCCCCGAGATGATGAATGGGCTGAGCACGCGGCGGAAGATGACCCGGCCCGGCTTGCTGTCGATGTTGGCGACCTCGAGGCCTGGCGCTTCGGCGAAGTAGATGACCGCGCTGCCGGCGGTCTGTGCCCAGCTCACCTGCAGCATTCCGTCTTGAGCGGTCGCCACCACGTCGGTCGGCACGTCGAGGCGCGTCGCGGGCACCACGTTGACCAGGGTGGTCGCCGTCACGTCGGGCCCGGTGCCCGAGCAGCTCAGGGTGTACGTGGTGGTCTGGGTGGGCAGCACCACCTGCGCGCCGCTTGCCGGCACTTCACCCGAACCCGACAGCGTGCAACCGCGCGATTCCACCGTCTCCCACGAGAGCTCGACCCGGCTGTCGGCAATGGTCTGGTTCGGCATCGCGCCGAAGCGGGTGATGGCGACGTTGGGCCGCACGTTGACGGTGAGGTGACTCTTCGCGCGGTTGCAGGTCAGCTCGTAGCGGGTGGTCTGCGCGGGCGTGACCAGCATCGCGCCCGCCGCCGCCAGCGCCTCGTTCCCCGGAGTGAGGATGCAGCCGCCTGCGTTCTCCGCCTGCCAGGTGAGCTGCACCGACTCGCCGGGAAGAATGGCGAGGGGGGTGCCCCGAAAGAAGGCGATCGAACCCACGGTGATGGGGGGCGGGCAGCCGATGAAGGCCGTCGCGAGGCAAAGCAGGGCGTGAGGCCGCATGCGCGGTGGTTACTCGCCGTACGCTTCGGAACGCAAACCCCAACACCCCATCTCTGGGGGTCTTGAAGAGCTCGCAGGAATGAAAATGGAATGGGCAGGCCGGTCACCTTAAGCTCGGCTGATGGCTCCTCCGTCCGCCGCCAGGGCCGGTACCTTCCGCATCGCTGACGAACTCCCCGTGCATCGGCTGGGGTTCGGCGCCATGCGCATCACCGGCGACGGCGTCTGGGGCCCGCCCAAAAACCTCGCCGAGTGCCGCCGGGTGCTCGCGCGGCTGCCTGAGCTGGGCATCAACTTCATCGACACGGCAGATTCCTACGGGCCGTACATCAGCGAAGACCTGCTGGGCGAGGTGCTGCACCCCTACCCGCCGGGCATGGTGATCGCGACCAAGGGAGGGCTGACCCGCGCGGGCCCCGGCGTGTGGTTGCCCGTGGGCCGCCCCGAGTACCTGCGCCAGTGCGTGATGATGAGCCTGCGAAGGCTCAAGCTCGATCGCCTGCCGCTGTGGCAGTTGCACCGCATCGACCCCAAGGTGCCGCGCGACGAACAGTTCGCCTGCATCGCCGAGATGCAGCGTGAAGGCCTCATTGAGCACGTCGGTCTGTCCGAGGTGAAGGTCGAAGAGATTGAAACCGCGCGCCGTCACTTCACCGTGGCCTCGGTGCAGAACCTCTACAACCTGGTGAACCGGCACAGCGAAGAGGTGTTGTCGTACTGCGAGAACGAGTCGATCGCCTTCATCCCCTGGTTCCCTCTGGCGGCTGGGAGTCTGGCGCGTGCGGGTGGCGTGCTCGACACGATGTCGCAGCGACTGGGCGTCACGCCGTCGGCGTTGGCGTTGGCGTGGGTGCTTCAGCGCAGCCCGGTGATGTTGCCCATTCCCGGCACAGGCCAGGTGCTGCACCTCGAAGAGAACGTCGCCGCAGCGGGGTTGACGCTCAGCGCTGAAGACTTCGCCGCGCTCGATCTTCAAGGCCGCGCTGAGTGGGACAAGCAGAAGCGCTGAAAAAAAGAAC
>JAYVFP010000103.1:0-15024 GCA_043773025.1 Archangium sp. | reverse complement strand
CTGAACGTCGACTTCACTCGCAGGGTTGATCGAAATAACGAACGGACACCGTTCATCCCGAGCGGAGTCGAGGGATTACCTCTCCTTCGCACTGCAAGTGCCCCCTCGACTTTGGCTCGGGGAGACCGGTGATGGAACAACCCTCTCGGGAAGGCCGCTCAGCCGTGAATCGACATGCCCACGATGAAGGCCAGGCCCAGAATGAAGCTCGCCACCACCATGCCCACCGCGGTGTTCTGGTCGACCTCGAGCTCCTTGTGCACGTCGAACGGCAAGAGCTTTCGCACCACGAAGAACCCGGCCACGAACACCAGGATGCCGATGACCGAGAACAACAACGAGGCGACTGCGCCGCGGATGAGTGCGTCGAGGTTCAACATCACTTGCCTCCCATGAAGCCCGAATGCCACATCAAGATTCCGCCCGGTGCCGTACGCACCGAGGTCGGCAGCTCACCACGCTCTTCGTCAGGGAAACGATCCATGCGCAGCGTGTGAAGGCCCGCGTAGGCCAACACCAGAATGCCTCCGAAGTATTTCATGGCGTCCTCCCGTCAATCATCGTCGTCATCGTTCTTCGCGTAGGGGAACACACTGACGCCCGGTGACGACTGGAACACGGCGTCGTTCCACTTGCTCGTCTCGAAGGCGTTTGCGCGCAGCGAGTAATAAAGCGGCAGCACCACCAGCAGAAAGAACAGGAACAGCGGGCAGCCCAGCCCGGCGCCGTCATCGGCTGCCACCGTCACGCTGTAGTCCGTCTGCCGTGAAGGCTCGTAGCTGGGCGTGGTGCGCAGCACGTACAGGCCCTTCTCCACCACGTCGGTCGACTTCGACTGCGACAGGCTGCCCTCCGACCAGCTCTCCCCGTCGGTGGTGCCCGAGTAGTAGCTGGGCTCGGCGTACACGGAGATCACCTCGTTGGTCTTCTCGTTGACCAGATCGATGGAGACGCCCAACCAATTGTTCGACAGGCCCTGACCGGAGACGGTCACCTCGAGGGGCGTCGACTCCTTCACTTCGAAAGGCGGGCTGAAACGTTGGGCCTCGGGGCTGGCCGACGCCGCGCCGCGCGGCACGGAGAAGCTGCCCGACCAGTACGTCTCGGTGGTGCCCATCGCCGAGAACGCGATGATGAGCAGCAGCAACACCGCGCCCCAGATGCCCGCGAACGTCCACGCCTCGGCGGCCTTCTTCGAGAACGGGTTGACCTGTGCGGGCGCGATGCCCACCGCCGGGTTCAACTTCTTCTTCAGGCCGAAGATCTTCGCGACCAGGTCGCCTTCGATCATCACGCCCAGCGTGAGCGTGGCCTCGGTGAAGGTCTGGTCGACGTTGATGGATCTCGGCGGCTCGATGTACTCGCGCGCCACCGCACGTTCACCCGCGGTGACCTGCCAGTAACACTCGCCTGCCACGTAATCGGTGACGGCGTAGACCTCTTGATACCCGCGGAACGTCGTCGAGTCGTACTTCGCCTGGCGGAAGCTCAACCCCACTTCACCCGCGGGGATGGGCCGCAGCCAGGTCCAGTGACCGTTGCTGTGCATCAACCAGCGAAAGCCTTCGCGCTTGTTCCACAGCAGGTACTCGTCCCACGGGTAGCGCGTGCCTTCCACGTCGCAGCTGCGCATCAGGAACGCGAGGCAGGTCCATTCCGGGGGAGCGCCCTGCGGCTTGTCGACGGTGGGGTCGTGCAGAGTGCCCGTCGCACCCAGCGGAATACGCGGCTCGTGAGGCGGCTTCTCGAGCATCTCGAGAAAGCGAAGCGCACCGCCTTGCACCTCGAGCAACGCGCCGCAGTACGGGCAGGCCACCCGCTTGGTGGCGTCAGGGGCCTTGAGCTCGAGCGGGCCATTACATTGCGTACAGCGGGCCGCCGCGAGCGCTGCGCGTTTCGGCGTGGGCTCGAGCTCGGAAGGATCGAAGCCCAGCGCCTGCAGCGTGACGAAGCTGCCCACGAACGCTTCGGTCACCCCTTCGGCTTCATCGAGCGTGCAGAACACGCCCCTGGGCCCCGTCGCATCGACGTACTCGTGCCTGCGGTTGTACGCGGGCAACTGGCCCTCGGCTGAGACGGTGGAGGCTTCGTTGCGCTCTTCGACCACGAAGGTCTTGTCGCGCAGGGTGAAGGCGCCCAGCACCTCCATCTCGCTCACCTTCGGAGCGGCCACGTTGGTGAGCGGGAAGAGCAGCTTCCAGTCACCTTCCGACTCGGCCAGCCACCCTTCGCGTTCATCTTCGAACTGGAGAAACCATTCGTCCCACGTGCCGGTGGGGTTCGACTTCTGCACCCGCCCCGCGATGGTGAAGGGCGTGCCGGAATAGCGGCCCGACAGCCCCACCTTGAGCGGCGACTCGGTGTCGACCAACTGCGAGACCTTGCCCAGCGACTCGAGCTTGACCTCGCCGCGGAAGACGACCGTCTGGCAGAACTCGCAGATCTTGATCTGCCCCGCGCCCGGGCGGAACTCGACAGGGGCACGACAGGAGGGGCAGTCACCGACCTTCATGGAGCGGAACCGATAGCAGCGGAACGCTGCGCGAGACAGGAGGGAGCGAAGCGGACGACTGGCCGAGATGAAGCGACCCAGGACATGGAGCGACACCGGTAGCAGCGGAACGCTGCGCGAGACAAGCGGGAGCGAAGCGGACGACTGGCCGAGGTGAAGCGACCCAGGACATGGAGCGGTACCGTAGCGGCTTTCACTTCTCAGGGGACGAAGACCAGGCGCCCATACCCGGGGATGTAGACCGGACCCGTGGATCCCGGGCAGACGCGCAAGATGGAGGCCGCGTGCGTGAAGGCTGCTGAGCCGTCAGGGCGAATCGCCACCACGCCGTGCGCGAGGTGCCAGGTGGCAGAGAGCGGCCGCGCTCCGCTGCACGTCGACGCCACGTAGGTGAACGGATCGTACGCGGCGGTCACCGCCAGCGAGGTGTCGACGTCGTCCATCAACCAGTTGGTGTCGGTCAGGCAGTTGTCGCCGCAGTACCGGGCGAACACGCGATCATCATTGGTGACCGCGATGACCATCGAGCCCGTCTGCTCTGCCAACGAGAGGCCCTTCGCACCGTCGCCCACCGCGCCGGTGATGAAGCCGCTCCACGAGGAGAGCTGCAGACAGTTCGACTCGCAGCCCCAGACGAGCATCTTGTTGTCTTGCGCCTTGATGGCTGGAGACTCGGTGGAGGCGCTGAGTCCCTGGTTGTAGACCGCCCGCACGCCGCCCTGCGCGGTGACCGCGATCGCCAGCGGCTTCTGCCCGTCGTAGACGAAGAGGTTGGGCAGCTCCTGCCAGCTCGCCTCTTGCGTGCAGTTGCCCGCGCACGTGCGGTAGGCGAGCGTGCGCGCGTTGCCACCCGACGGCGGGTCGTCGTCGATCAACTGGTGCAGCGTGGTGCCCCGCGCCGCGAGCACGGTGCGGGTGCCGTTTGCGCGAATATTGCCCGCCGACCAGTTCGCCACGTCGGTGCAGTTCGACGCGCAGGTGCCCAGCGTGACGCCGCCGTTGCTGAAGGTCTTTCGGTCAACGGTGAAGGTGAGCCGGTTCTGCGCATCGATGACCAGCGGTGAGCCGTTGGCAGGCGAGCTCCAGCCAAAGCCGAGAATCGAGGCGATGTTGATCTTCGTCCAGCTCGCGCTCTGGGTGCAGTTGCTCGCGCAGGTCGCGTAAACGAGCTCTGGCGAGCCCGCGGTGCGCGAGACGTCGTAGAGCAGGTGGAGCCGGTTGTCGGTGCCGATCACCAAACGGGTCGAGCCGGTGAATTCGTCCGTGCCGACGATGGCCACCGACCAGTTGGTGCCCACCCCGCAGTCGTTGGCGCAGCGCGCGTAGTGCACCTCGGAGGGCGAGGTGTTGGTGTTGAAGACGAGGTGGAGCACGCCGTCAGCGCCAGAGATCATCGCCGGCCGGTAGAAGGCAAAGGTGTCGAAGGTGACGATGCCCGCTCCGGTCGCGCTGCCACCGCCTCCGCCCGAACCGCCGCCCAGAGCGCCACCGCCGGTGCCTCCGCCCGTCGAACCGCCCGTGCCGCCGCCACTCGCGCCGCCTGAGCCTCCGCCCGGTAGAAACCCACCGCCGCCCGCGCCCCCACCCGTGCCATTCATGCCCGGAGGCGTGCAGCCCACTGCCACCACCATCACCGCCAAGAAAAGTGAACGCATGGTGTCGAAGCTCGCAAGCCAGCGCGGCCCTGTCCAGAAGGCTGCCGTGGCAGACTGCAAGAAGTTGAGAGGCTTGTTGCACATCTTGCCGGCTGCGCTCCTCGTCGCGGGCTGCGCGAGCACCACCGCGCAAGTTCAGCGCGACGCGGAGCAGTGTGAGTCGTTCGCTGAGTTCGACGCGCGGGTGCGCAGCGAGCTCGACGCGCTGCTGGTGCAGGCGCCGGGTGAGACCCTGGTGCGCGAGTCGTCGCGGCTCAATGGTGCGCGACGCACGTGCGCTCGCAAGGTCATCTCAGGCTTGCTGACGCTGCGGGAAGAGCGCGGGGTCGAGGCCGTGCAGCGAGAACTCAACGCGCTGAGCGCCACCTATCGCGCTGATGATTTGCGCGCGCTCATGACCGCGGCGCTGGGCGACGACCTCGTTCCGCTCGAGCCGCTGCTGGTGGAAGCACGAACGCGCGTTGAGGGCGCGAAACGCGAAGCGGCGCTCCCCACCGGTCTCCCCGAGCCCAGTCGAGGGGGCACTTGCGGCGCTGGGCAGAGGAAATCGCTCGACTCCGCTCAGGATGAACGGTGCGAGCCCAGTGACGAGGTGACCCTGTGCGACGAACACAGCCCGTGCGCGCAGTTGCGGTGCGTGCTCGAGCATCCGCCTGCGTCGCCCAATGCCGCGGCTCGCGCGTGTCTCGATGAGGCGGCGACCTTCGAGCCAGCGGCCCGGGCTCAGCGTGCGGCCGAGGTGCTCTTGCTGCTGCCTTCTTCCCCCAGCCCCGCTCGCACCGAAGCGCGGCTGATGCTCGAGACGTTGCGCACGCAATTGTGGCCGCAGGTCGAGGCGGCCGTCGCCGCGAAGCGGTGGGGGCACGCAGCTCAGCTCGCCAGTCTTTTTCACGTGCTTCCGACAGTGAGTGAGCAGGTCGCGAAGCTGCGTGACGTGGCACAGGCCCATCACCTCGCTCGAGCGAAAGTCGTTCCACCTGAGAGCGCGTGGCTGCATCGAAAGCTGGCGGAGGCGTTCGGTGGGCCTGAAGCGCCGGAGCTCGGTGGTGTGGGCCGCTGGGAGTCACCGCGGTGGCGGTGCAAGACGGCCCCGCCTCAGCTGCCGGCGCTCGCGGCAGGGCTCAGCGCGATGTTGACTGTACGGTGTGCGGATCCGGCTTCGGAGAAGCGGAAGGACGATTCGGCCATGCGCACGTTCGAGCTGGAGAGCTCGCTGCGCGGTGAGCGGGTGGAAGGATCGCTGCGCGTGACGTGCGCGGATCGCAGCAGCGAGTTTCCGCTGATGATTCAGGATCCGGGCGTGGAGGGCGTTCCTGAGCGGGCGCTGGTGGAGGAGTTGGAGCGCACGGTGGTCACCGCGGCGGCGGGTTGTTCACGGATTCATGAGGGGGCGGTGGCTCGCAGTTGCGGTGCGATCCACGGCCTCTCAGCGGATCAGATCGTGGCTCGCTTCGTCGATCACTGGCGGTTCCTGAATCGCTGGGCGCCTTGTTTTGAGGCGTGGTTGCTCGAACACGAAGGCGTGAGCCCTCCCTGAAAAACCTCGCCCTGCACGAGCGGGGAGAAGTTTTAGAGGTGCCTCGACTCCGCTCGCAGGGTTGATCGAAAGAGCGAACGGACACCGCTCATCCCGAGCGGAGTCGAGGGATTGCCTCTCGTTCGCACTGCAAGTGCCCCCTCGACTGGGCTCGGGGAGACCGGTGATGGAAGCCGATTCCTATTTCCGCCAACCCTGCGAGCGAAGTCGAGGAGCTCAGAAGGCTTCTTCTGAGAGCTCCATGATGGCCAGCGAGCTCTTCTGAACCTGCTGCATGGCGAAGCCCGTCTGCGGCAGCACCTCGCTGCAGAAGAACCGCGCCGAGGCGATCTTCCCTTCGTAGAACGCGATGTCCGGGCCCGTCGCCGTCTTCACCTTCTGCACGGCCACCGCTGCGTGACGAACCAGCAACCAGCCGATGGTCACCTCTGCCAACGAATAGAGCACCCGATTGCCCTGCAGGCCCACGTGGTAGACGGAATCGCCCAGCTTCTCCATCAACGAGCCCAGGCCCGCCTGCAGGTGCCCCAGCGCCTCGGCCAGTGAAGCGCGTTCGGCCTTCAGCGCGTCGCCGCCTTCGTTGGTCTCCAGCGTCTGCGAGATGCGGCCCATCAAACCCTGCAACGTCGCGCCGCCGTCCTTGGCCACCTTGCGCATCAGCAAGTCGAGCGCCTGAATCGCGGTGGTGCCCTCGTACAGCGAGTCGATCTTCTGATCGCGGATGTACTGCTCTGCCGGGTAATCCTGCAGGTACCCCGAGCCGCCGTAGCACTGCAGCGAGAGGCTCAAGAGATCGTAGACCTTCTCACTGCAGTACCCCTTGATGAGCGGGAGGATGAGATCGTTGAGCGCGTTTGGCTCAGCGGCTTCGGGTGCCTTATGCCCACCCAGCAGCTCCACCTGATCCTGCAGCGAGGCGTTGAACAGAATGAGCGCGCGCATGCCTTCGGCGTGCGACTTCTGCATCATCAACATGCGGCGGACTTCGGGGTGGTGGATGACCGTGACGCGCGGCGCGTTCTTGTCGCGGGCGCTCTTCAAGTCAGCGCCCTGCTTGCGCTCCTTCACGTAGGACAACGCGTTCAGGTACGCGGTCGACAAAGTGGCCATCGATTTGAGCCCCACCGCCATGCGCGCGTGCTCGATGACGTGGAACATCTGGCGCATGCCGTCGTGCACGTTGCCCACCAGCCAACCGACCGCGGGCGTGCTGTCGCCGAAGGTCATCTCGCAGGTGGCCGAGGCCTTGAGGCCCATCTTCTTCTCGAGGTTGGTGCAGTAGACGCCGTTGCGTTCACCCAACGAGCCGTCTGCGTTCACCAGGAACTTGGGCACGATGAACATCGAGAGCCCCTTGGTGCCGGGCCCCGCGCCTTCCGGCCGCGCCAGCACGAGGTGAATGGTGTTCTCCACCACCTCGCCGATGTCGCCGTTGGTGATGAACCGTTTGACGCCTTCGATGTGCCAGAGGTCGTCTTTGACGAGCTTCGCCTTCGCACGCGCCGCGCCAACGTCACTGCCGGCGTCGGGCTCGGTGAGCACCATGCTGCCGCCCCAGTGCTTCTCCAGCATCGGCCCCACGAAGCGCTTCTTCTGCTCCTCGGTGGCCATGGTGTCGATGATGCGCGCGAGCACGTTTCCCAAAAACGAGAACGCCGCGGCGGGGTTGGACCCGATGACGAACTCGAAGCTGCCCCACGCGAGCGTCGGGGGCGCGCCCAGACCGCCGAGGTGTGAAGGAAGATCGAGCAGGTGCATGCCCGTCTCGAAGTACGACGCGAACGCCTTCTGCATCAGCGGCGGCATGGTGACCGCGCCCGTCTTGGGGTTGAAGTCCAACGGGATGCGGTCACCCTCGGTGAAGGCCTCCGACATGATGCCGGTGCAGACCGGAATCATGGTCTCGATGGTCTGCCGCACCGTCGCTTCGTCGATGTCGCCGAAGGGGGCTTTGCCCAGCGAGGTCTTCTGGATCTCCAGAAACTCGAAGAGGTTGAAGAGGGTGTCGCGGACGTTGGGCTTGTAGTGATGAGCAGTGGACATGGCGGTGGCCAGTCTCTTTCTGACCGGGCCCGCTGCCAAGCAGTCTGTTGGTCAGTTCGCGTGCGAAAGCAGGGAGCGGGCCCAGGCTTCCACCTTGGCCCGGTCAATTTCTCTACTGACCTTCAGCACCACGAAGCGCGTCATCTCCACCGGCACCATCACGCTCGAGGGCTCGATGGGTCGCGGCGCGATGTTGTAGTTGCGGTAGGTGCACCAACTCTCCTGCGTGGAGTCGATCACCAGCTCGTAGTGCGGCGGCTGGTAGTTCCCCTGGCGCGGCGCGCGAAAACGCACGCAGAACTTCACCACCGCGGGCAGCTTCTTCATGCCCAGCTGCGTTGCGAACGCGTGCGCACCGCTCGCGCTGGTGGCTGGTTTGGACCGCGGCGGGCGGGCCATCGTTCAGGCCGGCTTGATGCGTTCGACGATTTGGTCGATCAACTTCACCGAGGTCAGGCCTTCCGACTCGGCCGTGAAGTTCGGCAACACCCGGTGACGCAGCACCGGCCTTGCCAGCGCACGCACGTCGTCGACGGTGGCCGCGAACCGGCCCGAGAGCACCGCGCGCGCCTTGGCGCCCACCACCAGGTACTGGCTGGCGCGGGGGCCCGCGCCCCAACCCACGTTCTTGGCCACGAAATCGAAAGCACCCGGCTCTTTGGGCCGCGTCGCGCGCACCAGGTCGACCGCGTACTTCACCACGTGGTCGGGCACCGGCACCCGGCGCACCAGGTCTTGCAGCGCCAGAATCTGCTCGGGCGAGAGCACCTTGGTCAGCGTGGCCGTCTTGCCGCCGGTGGTCTGCTTGACGATCTGCACCTCTTCTTCCGCCGACGGGTAGCCCACGTCGACCAGGAACATGAAGCGGTCGAGCTGCGCCTCGGGCAACGGGTAGGTGCCCTCTTGCTCGATGGGGTTCTGGGTGGCGAAGACCAGAAAGGGCGGCTCGAGAACCCAGGTGCGGCCCGAGGCGGTGATGCGGTGCTCCTGCATCGCCTGCAGCAGCGCGGCCTGCGTCTTGGGCGGCGTGCGGTTCACCTCGTCGGCCAGCACGATGTTCGCGAAGAGCGGGCCCTTCATGAACCGCAGCTCACGGTGACCGGTGGCGCGATCCTCTTCGAGGATGTCGGTGCCCGTGATGTCGGAGGGCATCAGGTCGGGCGTGAACTGAATGCGGTTGAACGAGAGGTTGAGCACCTCGGCCAGCGTGCTGATGAGCAACGTCTTGGCGAGCCCGGGCACCCCCACGAACAGGCAGTGCCCACGCGAGAACAGGCTGATGAGCAGGTGCTCGACCACGTCGCGCTGACCCACCACGCGCTTCTCGATCTGCTCCACCACCTGGGCACGCGCCTGCGCCAGCGCTTCTACGGCCTTCAGGTCGTCCCCAGTTGCCAGCTCAGTCATGTTCGAGCGTTGTAACTCCCGCGCTGCAAGCCGTCACCTCCGCGTTGTCAGGGGTTCACCTGCATGACGTACCCGGTGAACGAGCCCACCTGGTCGCTGTGGCCTCGCATGTAGGTCATCGCGGTCGACGAGCTCACGTTCACCCTCGCCAACGCCGTGCCCACCCTGTCGGTGGTGGAAGTGGTGCTCCCCGTGGCGCTGCCACCCGGGCCCTGGCCCCCGAAGAACATCACCGAGCGGGTGAGGTCGACCGAGCTGAAGGTGAGGCTGCCCGTGGTGTCGTTGCCCGACGGAGTCGCACCGTTGACCTGCTGTACCGAGCCACCCCCGGTAGGCAACTTCACCAGCTCCCACGAGATGTCCTGCAGGTCGGCGCCGCTGCAGCCCCGGGTGAAGGTCAGCGTGGTGGCGTTGGTGATTTCGCCGCGGGTGCGGCGCCGGCAGATGTTGCTGTTGCCGGTGTCGGTGGCCGCCACGCGGGTGGAATAGGAAAGGAAGCCCCCCGTGGCGCCCGTCACCCCAGCGGTGAAGCTGGTGCCTGACCCGCCGGCCTGCACGCCGCGGCTCACCGAGGCGCCCGCCCAGGTCACCACCTGCGCCACGAAGTCGACGGTGCTGATGCAGATGGTCAACGCGGCCGCCTGCGAGAAAAGCAGGTTCGAGGCCGAGGTGAGCTGGCCGGTGAAGAAGTGGTTGGCGTCGTTCTGGCTCCCCACACTGCGGCTGCTGAACAACACGAAGCTGTTCGAAGGGGTGGCCGCGATGGGCACGTTGATGTTCACCGGCATCGAGTTGGTGGCGCCCGCGGTGCACCCGCCGGTGAGGTGCTGCACCGTGACGCCGCCAGCCGTGGCCGGGTAGGCGAAGCTCACCGTCTGGAACTCGATGGTCACGTTGGCTCCGCCGCCGTCGCGCTCGCAGACGACCTCCGCCACGCCCGTGTTGAGGTTGAGCCGGCAGGTGACGTTGTCATCCGAAGGGTTGTCGTCGGTGCCGGTGGGCGTCGCCTGGAAGAACAACATCGTGCGGGTGATGTCGGCGAGCGGCGGGGTCAGCGGGCAGGTGACGGTGGTGGTGCCCAGGGTGCACAAGCCGTTGCGCCGCCTGACCATGGGCTGCACCGTGACGATGGTGTTGTCGTTGGTGAGCGAGCCTGAGTTAAGCGTCAGGGTGTAGGCCTGATTGCCCGGAATGATGCCCGAGAGACTCCCGCTGATGCCCTTGAAGTACACGGTGGTGCTGCTCTGCCCCGAGCCGATGGAGACGGTGGCGCCCGCGGCCACGGTGCACACCGCGTCGGTGAAGAGCAGCGCGCCGGTGGTGGTGGGGGGGGTCATCACCGGGGTGATGACCGTGGCCACCGCGGGAATGGCGAGGCGATCCAGCGCGTCGCGCCGCTCGACGACGACGGGGTGGCAGAAGCCCGCCTCGACCGTGGTGTCGAGGGTGGGGATGATCAGCTTCGTGGGCATGGCCGCGGTGATGGTGGCCGCCTGAGTGCCCGAGGTGAGCCCGGCGCTGTCGGCGGTCAGCGTGAGCGAAGCGGGGTTGTCCGCCCGGAAGTAGACGGTCACCGCCGAGTTGCCGCTGTTCAGGGTGATCTGACTCGAGCCCAGCGCGGTGGTGCAGCCGGAGTTCGAATAGAAGGCCGTGTTCGCCGCCCCGGGCGCGGCCGAGAGGGTGATGACCCGGTTCATGCCCGCGTTCACCGTGTTGCCCCCGAGGTCTTGCGCGGTGACGACGGTGGCCGCCGAGCAGGTGAGCGCCGAGAGGTTCTGCACAGCCGAGGTGAACACCAGCTGAGAGGGCGGGCCTGCATTCACGGTGTGCGATTGCACGGTGGGGTTCATCAGGCCCGAGCCGTTGGTCAGCCCCACCGCAGGCGAACCTGCGCGCGCGTCGCGGTAGTACAGCGAGACGCTGCTGCTGCCTTGCGGAATGGTGAAGGCGCCCGACGCCGCGGTGGAGGCGCAGAGGTCGTCGGTGAACCACGTCACCGGACCTGCCGAGGTGGTGGTGGCCGTGAACGCCTGGCCACTGGGGCCTGCGTTGACCGGGTTACCCACGATGTCCTGCAGCTGCACCGTGATGACGTTCGCAGCGCCCGGGCACTCGGCCGCGGTGAAGGTGCGCGGAATCGTGGTGAAGAACAGCCGCGCCTGCGGGCCCACACTCACCGAGTGCGTCTGCGCGGTGGGGTTGACCAGCGCCGAGGCGAGCGTCACCGAGGGCGTGCCGATGGTGCTGTCGCGGTAGAACAGCGAGACCGAATTGGTGCCCTGAGGAATGGTGAAGTTGCCGCCGTTCGCCGTCGTGGCGCAGGTGCTGTTGGTGAACCAGGAGCCCGTGCCCGAGGTGGAGCCCGCGGTCAAATTGAGGCCGCCTGCGAGCGCGTTGGTGGGGTTGCCCGCGGCGTCAAGCGCCTGCACGGTGATGACGTTCGAAGCGCCGCCACACAATCCCGCGATGAACGAACGCACCGGCGTGGTGAAGACGAGCTGGTTGGGCGGGCCGGCGTTGACGGTGAGGTTGCCGGTGCCCACCACCGCTCCGAGCGTCGCGGTCATGGTGGCGGGGCCGGCCACGGTGGCGGTGGCGTAGAAGGCGCCCGAGATGGCGGCGCCGTCAGCGATGGCCACCATCAGGTTGTTCGACGCGGTCGAGCAGTCCGAGGCGGCGGAGAAAATGAACTCCGAGGAGGTCATCGTCGCGTTGACCCCGCCGATGAGCACGTCGTTGTTGAAACCATCCCGCCTTCGCAAGGTGAGCGGGCCCACGCAGCCTGCCGAGACCATGCTGGTGGGCAGACCCAGCACGCTGAGCACCGAGGTCGGCCCCGGGTTGATGGTCAGGGTGAGCGGCGCCGTCTGGCCATCGAGCGTCACGGTCAACGCACGCGGCGTGGCGCTGGCGAGATCGCTGCGCACGCTGAAGTCGCGCGTCGAGGTGCCCGCGGTCACCGGAATGTTGGTGATGGCGGTCCCCGAACAATCCGTCGAGCTGAACGCCTCCAGGTTCGCCGTGGGCGTGACGGTGAGGTTGGGCCCGGCGGCGGGCACCAGGTTCAAATGAACGTCGCGGCGCTCGACGTTGACGCGCTGGCACTGGCGGGCTGCGAGCGTGGCGGCGCCCCCCACGGGTAAAACGAGGGCCAGGGTGGGCGCGGCAGGGCTCACCGTGAGGGTGAGGTTGGCGCTCTGAGAGGCGAGCGTGAAGCCCACGTTCTGGGCCTGCGGGCCTCCAGTCATGCTGCTTTTGGTGGCGCGCACGTAGACGGTGGCGCGCGCTTCGGTCGCGGCCAGCGGCAACGTGGCGATGGTGTTGAGAGCGGTGCACGGTGTGCCGCTGTGAATGGTCGTGCCCATCTCGGGGGAGAACATCAGGCTGTTCGCCGTGCCCAGCGGCACGTCATTCATGAACCTGTCGCGGCGAATGAGGCTGACCTGCGTGCAGCCGCCCGCCACTTGAGCAGCGTTCGCGGCGTTGGCGCCGGTCGCAGGGTCGGTGAAGACGAACAAGGCAGTGTCTGGGTTGACCTGAAAGTTCACCACGGCCGATTGTGAGCCGGAGAGGATCGACGCCGTCATCTGGTGCGCCCCTGCGGTGCGCGGGCTCACCGAGAAGCTCACGGTGCTCGTGCTGTTCATACTGATGGCGGCGTTCGCGCCGGTGATGCAGTCGACGCTCGAGTAGACGATCCACGTGGTCGACGCAGGGAACTGCAAAGAGACCGGGGTGACCCCGCTGGTGGGCGCGTTGTTCTGAAACATGTCGCGGCGGTTCAAGGTGATGCGCTGACAACCACCTGCGGCCACCGTGGCGCTGCCGTTCGTCGGCGTCTCCACGCTCAGCATCGAGGGGGCCGGCGTGACGGTGAGCGTCGCCGGCACCGTGGTGGAAAAACCGTTGAGCGTGGCGGTCAACGCGAAGGGCGAAGCGACGGTGTGCTTCGCGATGAAGCTGAGCTGCGTGGCGGTGGGCGAAAGGGCCACGGAGTTCCCCGTGCTGCACGAAGAGCCACCCGCGTTGAAGCCGGGCTGAACGGGGCTGGCCGCCACCGTGGCGGTCTGCGCGCTGGTGTAGCTGGTGGCGTTGTCGAAGAGGTCGAGCACGTTGGCCAGGTACGGGCTGGGCGAACAGGTGCCCGCCTGCGCGGTCTGCGTGAGAGGCGCCACGAAGACGAGCTTGGCCGGCACGTTGGGGCGAATGGAGTTGCCCGGCAGGAACATCGAAGGCGCGGACAGCGTGCCGCTGGCGCCGCGGATCTCGAACGAAGAAATGGTCTTGTTGCCCCGGTAATAGAAGGTGACGCTCGATTGGCCCGGGGGCACCGTCACCGACCCGTTCAAGTCGGTCTGGCAGCCGGCCCCGCTGTAGAAGCGGAAGCTCGGTTCGGCCGCAGGGTTGGTGCTCAGCGTGATGGTCTGCGGCGTGGGGCTCGAGGCGGGGTTGCCCGCGCTGTCTTGAATGTCGACGCTGAAGGGGTTGGCGCTGCACACGCTGGCCAGCGGGCTCTGCGCGCTGCCGGTCATCGCAAAGCGGGTGGCCATGCCGGCCGAGACGCGCAACATCTGGGCGGCGTCGGCGATGGATGCGCCGTTGAGCACGTTGGCGCGAAGGTCGCCCAGGTTCGGCGGGGCGGTCATGCCCCTCGCCCGGAAGGAGAACGAGGTGGAACCCGCGGCTATGACGAAGTCGGTCTGCGCGGCGTTGCTGCAGCCGTTGCCGTCTTCATACAGCGTGACCGCGACCAGGCCGGTGACCGAGAGGCGCACGGGCACGTCGGCCACGGCGGTGACGGGGTTGTCGAATTGGTCTTGCAGCTGCACGGAGAACAGCGCCGCCGAGCAATTCTGCGTGGTGCTCAAGACCACCGGCCCGTTGGTGAAGGCGAGCTTGCTGGCCGTGGCCGACTGCACGTTGAGGTTCTGGGTGGCCACCAGTTGATCCGAAGTGGCCCTCAAGCTGAACACGCCTGCCCGTGCGGCGTTGATGCGCACCGCAACCGCGCCCTGCCCCGGCATCAACTGCTGTGTCGAGCCGGCTGCCCTGCAGGTGGCGTCATCGAAGAAGATGTTGGCGTTGCCGATGTCACCGGGCATCGAGGTCAGCGAGATGGTGGTGGGCACTTCGACGTCGGTGCGGCGATTCTGCGTGTCGCGGAACTCGACGTCGACCGTCTCGGTGCTGCACGCACCGGCGCTCACCGTGCGCGCGGGTGAGGTGAACTCGAGGTGGTCGATGGGCTGGGGGCGCACTTCGATCATCGC
The DNA here is from genome assembly GCA_043773025.1 of Archangium sp. GTDB lineage: Bacteria > Myxococcota > Myxococcia > Myxococcales > Myxococcaceae > Archangium_A. The sequence continues at coordinate 600 of JAYVFP010000103.1, read as the reverse complement.
GGTGCCGGGCGTGGCGACCAGCCTCGCGGTGGCGGTCAGGGTGTTGGTGCCGAACGCCTGGCCATCGGCCTTCAGGTACACCGGAAAGGACGACGACCCGTACGGAATGGGCAACGAGGTCTGCGGTGCGTCGTTGCAGCTGGCCACGCCGTGCACGGTGACGCCCGGCAACGAGGTGGCGAGCGCGACGTCGGTGTTGCGAATCGCGGTGCGCACGCCGTTGGCGTTGTGAAGCTCGACGAGGAAGGGGCCGCGGCACTCGTACCGCAGCATGGTGGTGAGGCTGTCGCTGGTGATCACCACGCGATCGGGCGGATCGGCGCAGACGCTCGCGCTGCCACACTCCGAGTCGTCGCAGCCGGTCTGGCCGTCGCAGTCGGTGTCGGCGGTGCTGGCGCAGATCTGCGTCGCGCCCGGGAAGATGGTGTTGTCGTCGTCTTTGCAGTCGAGCCCACCCCGCGCCGCGCCCACGAAGCCGTCGCGATCTCCATCGAGCGCAGAGCCGGGCGGTTCGAGGTTGACGGCGAGCTCGGTGACGCCCGATTCGGGGAAGGCGGCGGTGACCGCTTCACCCTGCGCGTTCAACTTGAGCGTCGACTC
>JAYVFP010000102.1:0-15070 GCA_043773025.1 Archangium sp. | reverse complement strand
GCTCTCGTGCGGCGCCTCGTCGCGCTTCTGCCTCCAGCCAGGCTTCACCTCACCTCGTTCCATGGTGCCTACGCCCCCAACGCGAGCCTGCGGCGCGTTGTTCTTCAGGTGCGGGCGCTGCTGGCAGAGGTGGAGGAGGCATGGCCTGCCGGGTGGTTCTTCCTCTGTGACCAAGCCTCGGTGGCGGCGTCACGGTGGCATCAGCGTGGTGATGACCCTGCGGTTGCTCCTGCGGTAGACGCGGAAGTCGGCATCGCAGGTCATGATGACGGCGTTTGCGTGAAGGTCCGAGAGCCTCACAAGGCAGGCATCGGCGAAGGACATCGGCACCGAGGCGTACTTGTCCATCATCTGACGCAGGGTGCGCAACTCCGTGCCGAGAGGTTGGAGCTCGAGACCCATGCGTTCCGCGAGCTCGACCACCACGGAGCGACGATGGCGATCGCGCCCAAGGACGAAGCTCGCTTCGCTGATGACCGCCTCGCAACTGATCAGTCGTCCGGTCAACGCGTCGAAGGCGTCCCCAGCCCACTGGTGATGCTGATCACCGGCCGAGAGGAACGCGACGAGCGGTCCTGTGTCCATCAAGGTGACGCGAATCACTCGCCGTAGCCCTCGAGGTGCTTGTGATGCGTTGACAGATCACGAGGGAGCCCTTTGAGGCATCCCTTGAGGTCGCTGACCGCGCTGGCCGCTGATGAGCCCTCCACCGCGGTGTAGGCCTCGAGGGCGTCTCGGACGATCTCGGTGCGGCTCACGTTTCGCCGCCTGGCGAGGCGGGACACCTTGGCGCTCAACGTTCTCGGCAGCTTGATGGACATGGATTCCATGACGCCTCCGTATCTCGAATCTGGCAGGACGGTATTTCCAGCCTGCGCCGACGTCAAGATTCCCCGAATTGAGCGATCATCTTCCGGTCGCCGAAGCCCAGCTGCCAGGGCGAGGCGTAGAGCTGCCGGAGCCGCTGGACCATCCAGCTCGACGGTGGCTCGACGCGACCGTCGAGGGATCGACGAGGACGTCAATGCTGCGCGGAACCCCGGGCGTCCGCCTAATCCAACCGCCTCGTTCGAGGTTTTTGCGAAGGAGCACTACGTGGTGCGGCGGCGGCAAGAGCAGGGAGGTGCTACTTCGGCGCAAGGCAGTGCAAGAAAGTCATGGAAGCGACAAGCAGCTCCCCGGCCTCATTCAGAATCGGCGGTGAGGTGAGCGTCTCGCCGTCGAAACACACGACTTTGCGGCGTTCGCCGTTAGCGTCATAGGCCACGACGCAACTCCCTTCGGAGGCGAGCAATTGGCCGTCAGCGGTGACAACGGCGTCGGCGAGCCCGCCTTCGGAGACACGCGACCAGCGCAACCGGCCGTCCGCGCCGATCGCGTAAATGTGCTGCCCGGAGAGCTGGAAGACCGAATGGTCGTAGCCGACGATCGGCGGATGGTCGAGCAGTACGGGTCCGCCCGGCAGGACGAAATCGAAACCGATTTCGCCGCTGGGCGAGATCTTCCAAACGTGATTCCGACCGCCCGCAAGAAGGCCCATGTAGGTATTGTCGGCCTCGTCGAGAGAGAGCGATTGGGGCTCGAAGGAGCCCTCAAAAATAGCGGTGACATTGAGGTCCCAATCGAGGTGATAAAGTTCGTTGGCGGCTGCGGCGACAATCGATGATTCGCCGCTGGCCAGTTGCACGCCGACCCAGCCGATATAAAGCACGCCGATCGGCGTGCTGCTGGAAAGGAATCCGAACTCGTCGGCCTTTGGCGGCCGTCCGAGATCGAGGATTTCGATCCGCGAGTTTTCCGCCACGTTGCGACGGTGCGGATCGAGGCTGCGCTCCCAGCCGAGAATGAGCATGCGGCTGCGGTGGCAGGTCAAAAAGGCGCGCGTGTAGACACCGCCCTGGCCGGGCAAGTACTGAAAAATCTCCTCGCCATCGGCAAGCCGGCGCAGGGAGATATAGGCGGACGGATAGTGCGTGAAGACGCTGCGCAGCGCCTGGTCAATCACGATGGGGCCGCCGCCGAGACGATCTGACTGGATCTTCCGGCCGGCGTCGTCGACGAGTTGCCACTCCTTGGCGCTCACGACGATCCGGTCCCCCATGGCGAGGACGAAGCGCGCGGGGGCATCCGGGGGAAGAGGGAGTTTCCATCGCGCCTCCCAACTGCCGCGGCCGAGCGTCCGCGGCAAGCGGGAGTTCTGGCGTTCGTTGGCGAAGGCGCGCGTGTATCCGGGGCCGGGCACGGGGACGGCCGCGGCGGCGGCGGGAATGCCTCCGGTCCGCAGCGGACGGCGGGGCGCGCTGACGGTGACTTCGTCGTCGCCCTTGAGCAATGTGAGCTGAATCATCTTTTTCGAGCCTGCTGATTTCTTCTTTAGCGCCGGTTGGGCGCCGGCGTGGCAGCCCGCCAATGCGAGCACCACAGCGCCAAGCGCGAAAACAATGGAGGCATACCGGATCATGGCAGGCGGTGCGCGGTGGCGAACGCAGCCATCAGTCCAATCTCGTTCGGGTCCGCGAGCTTCTCCTCGACCGCTTGCTCTGGCTGGCGGCTGCCGCCGCGCTTCTTCTTGCTCACCGTTGGTACTCTCCCAGGTCACGAGCCAAAAATGGCAGATGAGCCCCTCACCCCACACTTCAGCGCAACGCCCAGACCGTCTTTGAGTACGACGTCGGAAGACGTTGGCCCGAAGCTCTCACACCAGGCAAGATGCCACCAGCAGCGCTCGGAATCCGCTGAAGCAGTCAGCTTGAGCGAATCAGATCTGCGAGCTGCGCCGTCGTCAGCTTGCCTACCGTATCCGCCCCCGAGAGGAGCGCGTCGACCAGCTCGCGCTTGTCCCGATGCATCGAGAGGATCTGCTGCTCGATCGTCCCCTCCGCGATCAACCGGTACACCGTCACCGGGCGGGTCTGCCCGATGCGGTGGGCGCGGTCTGACGCTTGATCCTCGACCGCCGGATTCCACCAGGGATCGAGGTGAATGACGTAGTCCGCCGAGGTGAGGTTCAGGCCGGTGCCGCCCGCCTTGAGCGACACCAGGAACACGTCGCCGCCCAGCCCTCCCTGGAAGGCCTCGACGCGTCGCTGCCGCTCGGCCAGCGGCACGGTGCCGTCGAGGTACGAGAAGGTGACGCCCTGCTTGCGCAGGGCCGCGACCACCAGCGCCAGGTGTTTGGTGAATTGCGAGAAGACCAGGACCCGATGGCCGCTCGACGACAAGTCTTCAATCAGCTCGAGCAGGCGACTGAGCTTCGAGGTGGGGCCCGCCCAGGCTTCGTCCACCAGCCGCGGGTGACAGGCCGTCAGGCGAAGCCTCGTCAACGCGGCGAGCACGTCGAAGCGCTTCGAGTCGCCCGTCAGCTCGCCCAGGTCGCTCAAGGCCGACAGCCGCACGTCGTCGTAGAGCGCGCGCTCCTCGGCTGAGAGGGGAATGACCAGCTCGAGGTCGGTGCGTGGGGGCAGTTCCTTCGCCACGGCGCCCTTGGTGCGCCGCAGCACGAAGGGCCGAATCAGCAACGACAGCGCGCTCAGGGCCTCCTTCTGGCCCGAGCTGAAGCGGCGGCGAAACGAGTCTTCGCTGCCCAGCAGCGCCGGCATCACCGCCTTGAAGAGGCTCCACAGCTCGCCCACGTGGTTCTCGATGGGCGTGCCTGACATGGCCACGAGGAAGTCGGCCTGGAGGCGGTGCGCGGCCCTCGCCCGGTGCGTGTCGGCGTTCTTGATGGCGTGGGCCTCGTCGAGCACCACGGTGGTGAAGCGCACCTTCGAGAACGCCTCGACCTCGCGCGCGAGCAGGGTCCAGCTCACCACCACCACGTCCATCGCGCCCAGCTCGCCCAGCTCTCGGTCTCCTTCGTGGAAGAGCGAGAGCTTGAGGCCGGGGGCGAACTTCGCGGCCTCGGCCAGCCAGTTGTGCAGCACCGAAGAGGGGGCCACCACCAGCGCCGGCCCCTGCTTTCCCCGCGCCAGGAGCAGGGCCAGCGCCTGCAGCGTCTTCCCCAGCCCCATGTCGTCGGCGAGGCAGGCCCCCACGCCCCACTGGGCCAGCCGCGAGAGCCACTCGAAGCCCTCCACCTGGTAGTCGCGCAGCTTCGCCTTGAGCGCGCGCGGCACCGGAAACTTCGCCGTCTTCGCGTCCGTCAGTCGCCGCAAGAGCGCGGTCCACTCCTCGGCCGCGGCGAGCGACTCGAGCTGGGGCGCGAGCGCCTCGAGGAGCGGCGCCGTGCCCAGGGTGAGCTGAGGCAGGACCCCGGCTTCGTTCAGGTGAGCGAGCGGCGCGAGGGCCTCGACCATCGCTTCCGAGAGCTGGGCGAAGTCGCCCTCACCCAGCTTGACGAAGCGCCTCCGTTCGCGGGCCGCCTCGAGCAGCGCGGCGAGCGACACGCGGCGATCGTCGATGGTGACCTCGCCGTCCAGCCCGAACCAGTCCTTCTTTCGGGTGATTTCCAGCCTGAGCCGGTCCAGCTTCGCCTCGCTGGTGAACTTCACCCTGGGGGCGAGCCACTCGACGTGTACGCCTGACGAGGCCAACCGCCTCAGGATCTCGACGTGCTTGTCGGAGGCGTCGAGGAGCCAGCTGTACGGCTCGGCCGCGATCGAAGGATCCAACCCCAGCGTCCCCGCGAGCGCGTTCGCCTCGGCCAGCTCGCGCTCGAAGCGGCGGCGGGTGTACGAGCGGCGGCGCCCATCGAAGGTCGCCGACACCGGGATGCCGTGGCCTGGCACGAAGAGGGGACCGCGCTCCAGCGGCTCGACTCGAATCGACAAGCGCAGGCCCGCGCCGGAAGTGGTGTCGACGCGCACCAGCGGTCGGGCGACGGGCTCGCGCTCTTCGCCCCGGAGATCGTCGGGCAGCTCGACCAGCGCGCCCGCCTCGAGCGCGGGGAGCAGCTCCACCAACCTGGGGGCCGCCTCCTTCGGCAGCTCGGTGCCCATGGTCCGGGTGATCTGCAGCAGCCTCAAGTACGGCTCGCTCATGCGGGTGACGAGGATGCGCCGGTCGGGCGCTCGCAAGAGCACCACGGTGCCGCCGCCCGTCGCGCGGAAGAGCTGGGCCTCCTGGTCGAAGGCCACCCCTTCCACCAGGAAGTGCAGGCGAAACCCCGACGTCGTCTCGTCGATCTTCACCGTGCCCTCAGCGCAGACGACTGGGCTGGGCGAGGTTTCTTCCCCCCAGCTCACTCTCGGGTGGCCCTCGAGCAGCAGGAGCGCGTCACCCAGGTGAGGGCTGCTGAACGTCTCTTCATCCAGGCTCTGGGCCAGGGCGAGGCGCTCGGCGATGCGATGGTCGACCCCCTCAAGCAGCTCGAGCGCGGTGGCCGCCACGAAGCGTTTGCCCTTGGTCGAAGGCCCCCGCTTCCCCAATTCATGGAAGAAGGAGGCGAAGCGCTGCGGACCCAGGCGAAAGGAGAGCACGCCCGCCTTCCGTCGCGCGGGGATCGCGGCAGGGGCGATGGCGTCGAGCACCCGTTCCCAGGGGGGCCGCAGCGCGGCGCGCAGCAGGGCGCTGGGGCCGGACTCCTGTACCCAGGGAGCACTCAGGCCGTCGAGCACCAGGACGCGGTGAATGCAGGTCGGCGCCTGGCAGCTGCACTCGAGGGCGGGCTGGCCGGGCCAGGAGCTGAAGTTGCGCGCCAGCACCTGCCAGGGGCTCCACTCGTGGCCTCCGAGCGGCCGCACCTCGAAGCGGAGGTGCGGCCCTTCGAGCGTGAGGTTCGTCGCGCCGCTTACCAGCCCGAGAGGGTAGATGGCGGCGAGGCGGGCGCGCTCGCGGATGGCTGTGTCTTGCACCGAGGCCAGCGCCGGTTCTCCAACGCGTGCCACTTCAGGGGCTGGCAGCGTGCGCAGGTGCGCGAGCCGGGTCGAGAACGCCTCGAGTCGCCGGGAGAGATCCTTCTGGTCCCTCCCCTGGAGGAGCACCCCCAGCTTGCTGCCTCCGTAGAGGTCGAAGCGCCCCTCGAGCATGGCGAGGGTCCACTGCTCGAGGTCGGGAATGCCGGTGGCTCGCAGGGCCGCGCCCACGTCTTCTGCGGCCCGGTGCGCGAGGGGCAGGGCGATGACGCTCGACGTGGAGGGGGCATTCGGATCGATGAGCCAGTCCTTGAAGGCGTCGAGCAGCTCGAAGAACTCGTCCTCTGACCAGCGCTGGTTGTCGGCGTGCTTGAAGAACTCGGCCAGGGTCAGCTTTCCTGACCTGACCATGACGTGCTGCCTGAGTTTGGCTGAGACGTCGAGCTCGTACATCACTTCGGCGAGCCGCCGGCGCCCCGGGCTTCCGTCGACGAAGTTGAGCAGCTCTTCGAACGCGTCGACCTCGTCGAGCGATGACTTGAGCCGAACGGCGGACCCCTCGAGAAGCAGTCGCTTGAACGCGGCCAGCATTGCCACGGGGGAGATCTTACGGGCGACGACGTCGTGGATCCGTGGGCTCTCGAGAAGAGCGCCCACGAGCGTGCGAGGGCCTGCCGCCGTGAGGAGGGCGTTCATCTGCGCAAGACTCAGGGGCAGGCGGCGGATGACCTCCATGAGGGGCTGGGCGAGGCGCGGATCGCCCTGAGCTGCCCGCGCGAGGTCAGAGAGGGTCTGGGCTGCTCTGAGTTGGTTCGCTTTGTCCAAATGGCTCACGGGTCGACCTCGCTCGTAGTGCAGCAGCAGCAGCCTGCGGCGGCAAATCGACCGCGAGTGCGTACCGTGCCATTCCGATAGTTCGCCTTCCAGGGCGTCTGCGATTCTTTCGCGCCGCTTTCGTAATAGGTCGTCTCGAGTGCCTCGAGCCGCCCAAGGTCCTTCGGCGAGCTGACTTCTTCGCCTCAGCAAGCTCCTGGCGCTGCGCTGAATTCGAAGCCCCACCAGGGGCCGCCACGCGAGTCACCTGCGCCTCATGCAGGCCCTCGCGCCGTAGCAGTGCACCAAAGGCTTCGCCCTTCAATGCTGCTCGTCGACCTATCGCTCGTCACGGGCGGCCCGAAGAGGGTCACGGCAACACCAAGAGCGCGGTTTTGAGCTGAACCAAGAGCGCCTTCATCGTCGTGAGGCCCGTTGCCCCATTCGTCTCGGCGCGCCCGAGGCTGTTGAACGCGACCTGACTGAAGTACGCAGCCGATGGCTCGTTGCCCGCGCGAATCATGTTGAGGGCGCCGTCCGAGCTCCGTGGAGTGCTTCCCGCGAGCGCGCTTCGTGCGGCGCGCAAGTCGCGCAGGATCGCGCGATTCGTGGTGGCCGCGATGACGGCATCCAGCATCGCGATCAGCTCGCGCACCGCCTGCTCCGGGGTGAGCACCCGAAACGTGATCGATTCGGAATCGGCGCCCCCGTCGTCGTCCGTGACCGTCGCGACGACGGAATAGGTTCCGGACGACACGTACGTGTGCACGTGCGCGAGCGATCCCGACCCATCGCCGAAGGCCTGGTCGAACGAACTAAAGGACGACTGCGGGTCGATCGAAGAGTCGCCCCAGTCGATCGACGCCGTTTGATGGTCGAGGCGCCCAGGATCCGTGAACGTCGCGAAGACGCCGGTCGGCAAGCCCGTCAGAACGAACGGAACGGCGACGTTCACCGCATTGCCGCTGCTGTCGGTGGCGGAGGGCGGCGCGAGGCTGGGGGCGACGTTCTTCACCGTGACGGTGGCGACCGTGGTTCCGGGTGCGCCGCCCAGGGAATGCCGCGCTTCCACCGGAACCTCGACGACCGAGGGTCCGTCAAACGTCGCGGTGCCGAACGACACGGGGCTTCCGCTCGAGTCGAAGGTCCCATCGACGTCGAGATCCCAATGCAGGCTCACGGGAGCCGCATAGTAGGCCGCGCAACCATCGGCGAACGCGACCGCGTCCAGGTTTTGATCGAGGTCGTCCGTGTTGCTGTCGTTGCGGACGTCGGCGAGGTTTGGAAGGTTCTGCAGCGCCCCGTCGCCGAAGAACGTTCGCGTTTCATCCGGGCCTTCAGCGCGGCGATCGGTCACCACGATCGAGCACCCCAGGGGCGCGAACCACTTGATCGACCGCGCCTTGTCGTGGTGGGTGAAGGTCGAGATCACGCCCGGAACGACGATGGGGCACGGGAGCTGGAAGATGCCCAGGGTGTTCTGGCACTCCAGGATCGAGAAGTCGTCGAAGTCGTCCAGCGTGTGGTCTCCGAAGGTGACGGCGGGATACAGCGAACTGAAATCGGTCCCCCCGAAGTCGGCCTCGTGGAAGAGCTCGATCCACGCACGAGTGGTGGGTTGTCCCGCGGATCCACTCAGAGCGACGCTGCTTCCTTCGTCGACTTCGGAGGGGCCATTCACCACGGCGGTCGGGAGCATCGTCGGGCTTCCCGCACGCGCCATGTCCACGTGGCGCCATTCGCCGAAATTGACGGTGCCCGAAGGCCCATCGTTGTCGTGCTCTGCCGCGTAGAAGAGGATCTCTCCGCTCGGAGTGACATGGAAGCCCGTCGCCGCTGCGAGGCTGGCGATTGGGTAGAGGCTTCCCGTGCCTGGCCTCGGCGTGATTCGACGCCCGAAGCTGGAGGGCGTGATGGTGATGGTTTCGCCCTGCGCGAAGTCTTCCGTCTCACCACTCACAAGGTACAGGTCGATGCGATCGTGATCAGACACGAGCGGACTCGGGTTGCCGCGTGCGCCGGCGAGGAAGAGAGGCCCGTGGATGTTGCCTTGCCGAAAAAAGTGCAGGGATTGATGTGCGTCTTGTGGGGTCGGGCTGGGCAGGTTTCTTTGCCCCACGAGTTCCCACGACAACGCGGGGTTGGTGACCGTGCAGTCGATGCTCGGATCGCTGCAGTCACCCAAGGGGAGAGATCGATAGAAATAGAGGGGGCCGGCCGCCTGGAAGCCCCCTGTCAGGGCCATGAGGTATCGGTTTCCTGGAAGTCGGGTCAGGGCGATTCCATCGGCGCCGGTCAGGTGATTTCCGTCTCGATCGAACGGGGCGAACTTGCTCTTGAAGACGGGCGACTCGGGGTTGCTGACGTCGAAGAACATGATCACCGACGGGGTGCTGGCCCTGACGTAGTCGAAGCAGGGGTTGCAGAACGACGGGTGATCGTCGGCGGGGAAGAGGAGGCACGGAGCACAGCCCTCCGGATGGGGGCGTGGCGTCTCGGACGCCATCACCAACGCATGACCAACGACCTGCATACCTCCCGGATGTTGATAGACCTTTGGAAGCAGGGGGTTGCCATCACCGCGTGGAACGAGGCCGCCTTCCACGACCGAGAAATAGGTGACCGCCTCGTCTTCCGGGGGAGGGAGCGTGAAGTCGACGTTGACTCCCGTGCGCAGCCGGTTGCTTCGAAGGCGCTCGCGGTCCTTCGGGCGAGACTCCATTTTGACGACGATCAGGTTCCCGTTTCGCTTCTCGTCCGGGGAGTCGTCGCACGCCAGTTCATCGGGAAGCCAGGGGATGGAGGGCGTGTTTCCGCTGCGGGTGATGAAGAGGTAGGGCGTGCCATCGGCACCATCCACGCGCTGGAGCGCTTGGTAGTGGCGACACGCGCTCGGATCCGGCGTGTCGCCCCGGCGGAAGCCCAGCGCGTCGGCACGTTCGGTGAGACTTCGAAACTGACCCTCCACGTCGGGAACGAAGCGCATTCCATCGCGCGGAGCGCTGAGCGCATCGGTTCGAGATCGAACTTCGGGGGATTCCGTGGGGGTGCACCCAGCGAAGAGCAAGGCGAGGACCGCAGCCTCGAGCCCGACAGGAAAGGTTCCGACTCGCATGATTTTCTTCATCTGATGGAATCCCCCAACCGTCCTCGGGTTCGAGAACGCACCTTGGAGTAACCTGCGCGGGATTCTGACGCCGTTATGTCGGCTGGGTGAAGGTACATCGCTCGAAGGGACATCGCATCCTGAAGGCCTCCGCCCGGCGGTGCGGGAACTCTACATAGATGTCGTATATACTTCTCGCCATGAGCACGAGCGCGCGCGCGAAGATCTTCTGGTCGGGAGGGAGCCAGGCCGTCAGGTTGCCCAAGGCGCTCCGCCTCCCGGGAACTGAGGTCACCATTCATCGCAGCGGCGGCTCGCTGGTGCTGAAACCAATCCAGGGAGGCGACGACTGGAACGGCTTCTGGGACCAGCTCAAGCCGCTCGCGCACCCCGTGAAACGGCACCCGACGCGGCCGGTCGAGAAGCGCAAACCCCTGTGAAGCTGCTCCTCGATACCGACACCTGCATCTCCATCATGAATCGCGATGAGCGCATCCGCCCGCGCCTCGAATCCTCAGTTCCCTCCCAACTGCGGATGAGCGCCATCACGCTGGGTGAACTGCGGTACGGCGTCGCCCGGAGTGACAGCGGACGCCGTGCCACGGCGAACTTGAGGATCCTGCAGTCCAAGGTGGCCACCGTGCCCTTCGACGAGGCCGCGACGCTCGAGTACGGGGCGCTGCGGAGGCAGCTCGAGCGTCGTGGAACCCCCATCGGCCCGCTCGACACGTTGATCGCCGCACACGCACTCTCTCTGGGCTGGGTCCTGGTGACCCACAACACCCGGGAGTTCCGCCGCGTGCCCGGATTGAACGTGCAGGACTGGCTCTGACCGACGAGCGACTCCGCAGCCCGGAGCATCGGCCCTACTTCCTGTGGTGGCTCGACGCGACCGTCGAGGACCTGTCACCACGGACGCAGAGATGAAGGCGCTCACACTTGGCCGGGTCGCTCGGTACGTACCGTTTCGGTGGGAAGTACGTTGTTGGTGGATGCACGACTGGATCGGCGAGCGAAGGCCGCTGACTCAACTGCACGCGGTGACCCCTCACCCCTCTTCGAGAAGCCAGAAGGAGTTCGCCACCTCCCAGGCGCTCTTCAAGAAGCTGCAGGTGTCGATGGCGTCGGGCAAGTGACCGAGCGTATGAGTGGCTCCATGGCACTCCCTCCTTGTGGGCTGTACCGCACCACCCAGAGCGTCGCCGGCATCCCCGCGGGGCGGCTCGTCTACTTCCACAACCACGGCGAACCCGGCGCGGGTCTGTACCTCCCTGAGCGGTGGAGCGCGAACCGGGCCGCGTGGCAGGCGAGAGGTCACACGCTGCCCGACGATCAATCGGCGCAGCACCTCGCACCCCTGCCGGCCGAAGGTCTCTACTCGGTCAGAGAGACCTTTCACTGCTGCGAGAAGCAGTGCGTTCGGTACGAGGCGAACCAACTGGTGCAGCTGGGCTACGACGGCGAGGCCACCCCCCTGCTCTTCGTGCCCGAGTTCAGCACCCGCGGCCTGGGGTTCCCCGACCGCGGCAACAAGCTCGTTTCCCAGGCGCTCGACAAGCTCACGCTGCTGAAGGTGGCGCAGGGCAAAGAGCTGCCGCGCGACGGCTTCGTGCATTGAGCCTGTGTTTGACCTGCGGGCTGTGTTGCGACGGCACCCTGTTCCAGGTGGTGCCCGTCACGCCTGCAGAAGCCGCTCGCCTCGAGGGCCGCGTCACGCTGTCGGACGATCGTTCAAAGCTGCTGCAGGGGTGCCGCGCGCTCGACGGCTGCGCATGCGGTGTCTACGCAGACAGGCCCACCACCTGCCGCGTCTTCAAGTGCCTGGTGCTGGCGCAGCTCGACGAAGGAAAGCTGAGCGAGGCCGACGCGCACGCAGCGATTGAAGACGTGCTCGGCCGGCGCGCGCGGGTGGCGGCGCTGCTGGGTGAAGCCGACGTGCGCACGGCCATGGAGCGGGCGCGTGAGCAGGTCAGCGCAGGTGCGGCCTCAGACGAGCTGACCGGGGCGCTGCGGCGGCTGGCGCAAGCGGTGCTGTTCATGCAGCTGCAGCCTCAAGATTCAGCCCTGAGAGACTTCAAGAAAAGTTGATGCCCGAGTGAAGAAGCCTCATTCCATTTTCGAGGCCGGAACTTGAACACTCGTGTTTTCTCAACGAGGGGTACGTCGAGCGGGTAGAGCAGCGCGTTCATGGCGCCCCGGGCATTCAACTTCTTCCGTGCTGGCGGTTTCGATCAGGTTCGTTTCGAGACCGGGCTCGACTTCATCAACCTCGACCAGCTCGATTGGAAGTTGTGGGTCGCCCTCGCCTGCCCCACCAAGGGCCTCGCGTTCGACACCCGCACGCTCGAGCTCATCGACGCCGACAAAGATGGCCGCATCCGCGCGCCCGAGTTGATCGCCGCGGTGAAGTGGGCCGGGGCGTTGCTGAAGAACCCCGACGACTTCTTGAAGTCGCCCGCTGAGCTTCCGCTGGCAGCCATCAACCTCGAGGTCGACGAGGGCAAGCGCATTTTCGACGCGGCGAAGACCGTGCTGCGGGGCCTGGGTAAACCCGACGCGGCCGTCATCTCGGTGCCCGACAGCGCGGCTGCGGTGAAGGCGTTTCACGACATGGCCTTCAATGGCGACGGCGTGATTCCCCCTGAGTCGACCACCACGCCTGAGCAGAAGCAGCTGGTGCTCGACGTGATGGCCACCATCGGTGAGGCCGACGACAAGAGCGGCAAGAAGGGCGTCAACGCCGAGCAGGTCAAGACGTTCTTCGCAGCGGTCACCCAGTACGTGGGGTGGATCACCAAAGCCGAAGGCGACACCACGCTGATGCCGCTGGGCACGGCGACGGTCGCCGCCTACGAGGCGTTGAAGGTGGTCCGCGTCAAGGTTGAGGACTACTTCGCCCGCTGCGCCATGGCCCTGTTCGACGCCCGCGCCGCGGCCGCGCTCAACCGCGAAGAGAAGGAATACCTCGCGGTCGCCGCGAAGGACCTCACCATCACCTCGGAAGAGATCAAGAGCTTCCCCCTCTCGCGCATCGAAGGTGGCCGCGCGCTGCCGCTGCTCGAGGCAGTCAACCCTGCGTGGGCTTCGGCGCTGGCGACCTTCACCACGGCGACGGTCAAGCCGGTGCTGGGCGAGAAGACCACGTTGACTCAAGCCGAGTGGGCGCAGGTGACGGGCAAGCTCGCCGTCTTCGGGCAGTGGCAGAGCAGCAAGGTCGGCGGCATCGTCGAGAAGCTGGGCGTCGAGCGCCTCGAGGTGCTCAACACCGACGCGTCGCGCGCGCTGCTCGACCCGCTCTTCGCGTTGGAAAAGGCGCAGGAGCCCACCGCCCACTCCATCGCCTCGGTGGAAAAGCTGGTGCGGTACACCCGCGACCTCTTTCAGCTCACGAACAACTTCGTCAGCTTCAAGGACTTCTACGAGCGCAAGCGCCCGGCCATCTTCCAGGTGGGCACGCTCTTCCTCGATCAACGCGAGTGCGAGCTGGTCATCCGCGTGGATGACCCGGTGAAGCACGCGGTGATGGCGCCGCTTTCCCGCGGCTTCCTGGTGTACTGCGAGTGCGCCCGCCCAGCCTCGAGCGAGAAGATGAACATCGTGGCTGCGTTCACCGCCGGCGAGTCGGACAACCTGATGGTCGGCCGCAACGGCCTGTTCAAGGATCGCGACGGCAAGGACTGGGACGCCACCATCACCAAGCTGGTCGACAACCCCATCTCGATTCGCCAGGCGTTCTGGAGCCCGTACAAGAAGGTGCTGCGCTTCGTGGAAGAGCAGGTCGCCAAACGCGCCGCTGAAGAAGAGAAAGACAGCAACGCGCTGCTGTCCGAGGGGGTGACCTCGGTGGGCAAGGCGGGCGAAGAGGGCAGGGTCGTCAAGGAGCCCAAGAAGCTCGACATCGGCGTGGTGGCCGCGCTCGGCGTCGCGGTCGGCGGCATCACCGCGGCGATGGGCGCGCTGCTGCAGTCGTTCTTCGGCCTGGGGTTGTGGATGCCGCTGGGCGTGGTGGGCCTGCTCGGGCTCATCTCAGGACCTTCGATGTTGATCGCCTGGCTCAAGCTGCGGCAGCGCAACATCGGCCCGCTGCTGGATGCCAACGGCTGGGCGGTCAACGCACACGCGATGCTCAACATCCCCTTCGGCGCATCGCTCACCAAGACGGCGTCGCTGCCCGCGGGCTCGAAGCTCGACACGCGCGATCCCTACGCGGAAGCGCGCAAGCCCTGGCGGCTCTACCTCACCTTCGTCATCCTGCTGTCGGTCACCGTCTCCTGGTACCTGGGCAAGCTCGACCACCTGCTGCCTGCATCGGCACGCAGCGTGGCGGTGCTCGGCCAAGATGCTCCGGCAGCGATGGAGAAGCCGGCCATCATCATCAAGGCAGAAGAGCCCACCAAGCCGGGCGAACTCGCAAAGTAGTGGAAGAGGCGTCGGCCCTCGCCCTCGACTTCGCTCGCAGGGTTGATGCGCTCACCGTTCATCCCGAGAGCAGTTGAGGGATTACCTCGCCTTCGGGCGGGAAGTGCCCCCTCGACTGGGCTCGGGGAGACCGGTGATGGAACCCGATTCCTATTTCAGCCACCCCTCTCGGGAAGACCGGTGATTGGAGTCATTCCCTCTCGGGCTGAACGGAGTTCGGCCGTTTCCGTTCGTGCCGAGCGGAGTCGAGGCATCTCTTTCAACAGTCACTCAGGGTGAGGGGCTAGTCAGCAGCCTTCTTCAAAGTCTCGTCAGCGGCCTGCTGCTGCTGAACCTCGATGCGATTCGCGGCGTTCTGAACGTTCTGCAGCCGCTGTTTGGGCGCCGACACGCCCTGCGAAGGCACTGCTGCGCGGCCGTACATTGAGCGGTAACCGAGGAAGCCCACGATGCCGATCGCGACGATGAACATGACGAGTCGTCCCATGCGGCAAGCCTACCCTACCGCTGGGCGTCGGCCTCATAGAGGGCCAACAGCAAGTACTGCCGGGCAGACGACACATCACCTTGCGCGAGCGCGGCGCGAGCGAGCTGCACGTTCTTTTGGGCGGTCCCGGTGAACACGCTCTCCGCGTAGCGCAGCGAAGGCTCGACGCCGCTGGTGTTGCCGCTGGCGAGCGTGCCCAACACCGAGTTCAAGCTCGCGCTCGCCGAGACGGTCGCCGACTTCTGATTGACCACTGACTGCTCAGTGTCGGCCCGCCGCGTCTCGGCGTCGGTGACCTTGGTGAGCTGGCCTTTGATTTCCTCGAGCTGGCTGCCGAGCTTCTCGACCTGAGCGCCGAGCGCGTCGGCCTTCTGTTGTTGCGCGCGCTCCACCTCGGCGGTGCGCAGCTTGAGGTCGTTGACCTCTTTGCGGAGCCTCTCAATCTCCATCGAG
>JAYVFP010000101.1:0-45479 GCA_043773025.1 Archangium sp. | reverse complement strand
TTGATGCCTTCTGAATAGGTCTTCACGTCGTTCTCGGCTCATCGCCCCCTGCGGATTTCAGCCTCAATCGAGGCGACAACTTCCCTGACACAGGGGGGGCCTGTGGTCGCGCTCGCGACGTGGTGATCGTTACGGGAGATCACTTCACCTGCAGAAGGCTCGCGTCTTCCCAAACATCTTCGTGGCCGTCTGCGACCAAGAAACGCCAGCCCGGCGGCAGACCTAAGAATGGAATCACGGCGGGGCACCACTCAGCGAGATGCTCGACATGAAGTGGCACGAAGAAGTCTGGGTCTGAGGATGGCTCCCCTCCCGCCCAGATGTACCAACCCGTCGTGTCCCCCTCGGGTGGGTGTCGCAGTCCGTTGATTGGCAGCAAGCCAGAGCGAACATTTCTGGCGACGCCGACCTTTAGGGAGCGCGGGCTCTCAACGAGTAACGCGCCATGCCGGCTGCAAAGGTCCCTTTGCCTTTCCGTCCATGCGTCATTTTTCAAGGCCAAGCTCTTTCGCCTTCTCGCGCGAGTACCGACTGAGATCAGCCCCCTGTCGATTGGAGCAGGTGGGGCACTGCGGCTGCACCGCCTTCAGGCTCTTCATCTCCCTCTCGTCGATGCCTCCGCCCTCATAGTGCTGTTCCACAAGAGGGCTCTTGTGGTCGGCATAGTTCTTCGCAGAAGTAGCACCGCAGTCGACACACGGCTTCCCCTGCACGGAGGCGCGCTGCGCCGGCGTGGTCGCCCCCGACGGACGGACGTACTTCGTGGGCTTCGGCACTGTGGCTGCCACTTCTCGTTCGACGGCCTCGATCACCTGGCCGCCGCGACGAATCGCGAGGACGCGATTGGTAAGCGCGTTCTTGACCCCTGCGAGCAATGGTAGCGCTTGGGTGACGCCCTTCGTCACCGCGGTGTCAAAGGTGGCTTCGGCGGCCTTGCTCCCCAGGTCCTTTCCGATGCTCTGCGCCTTCTTCTCCGCATCCCCGTACCTCTCCGACTCTGGTCGGTAGGGATTCAGCCCGGTGAACGCTTCCCGAGAGGCGTTGCCCCCGAGCTCGCTGGCGGCCTCACGCGCTTCGAGAACAACTTTCCCCGCGCGCGACTCGACAACCTTCTTGACCGCTGGAGCAACCACCTTTTCCTCGACGAACTCGGTGGCAACCTCCGTCTTCGTCGGTCCCTGCTCCTCGCGTCGCTGAACGTCCTGCTGGTGCTTCTGAGAGTTCTCTTCCTGGATGCGCCCTCGTGCGTCCTGGTACGTCTCGTCTGTCGCGATCGAGGCGAGGACCGCGCGGGGGAACCCGGTGAACCCCAACGAGCACCCATCATCCTCGCCTTCGACACAGAGGCCGAGAGGGTCGGTGTAGCGAAGCGGGTTGAAGTTGCCGTACGCGAAGCGGTGCAGACTCGGCGCGGAGTTGAGTTGGCCCTCGTAGGTATCTCTGGAGAGGAATCGCCCGTACTCGGGGTCGTAGTAGCGGGCCCGCGCGTACACGAGGCCCGTCTCGACGTCGTACTGGTGGCCGGTGTAGCCCAGCTTCGTGTCTGTACTGCCGGGGGCCGTTCCATTCCTGTACTGGCCCCACGCGTCGTACTGCCGCACCGTCGCCACGACGCCTGTCTGCGTTGTCTCGGTTGTCGGGCTGCCAAGAGCGTCCAGGTGGAGCGCCTTGGTGGTGCGAGTGGCGCCGGAGATGTCGGTGACGGCCAGCGCAGCACTGCCGTAGTGGTAGCGACGCTTCGCGGGGTGGCCGCTGGCGGCACCGTCCGTCTCCACCAGCACCTGCATCCCATCCAGCACGTACTCCACTGACTCCAGCGCCGTGACCCGCTTGCTCCTCAGCCCATCAGCCCCGTAGTCGTAACGGCCTGCCTCGATGCCGTTGTCTTCCACCTTCGTCAGCGTTTGCTTGACGTCCCAGGTGAAGCGCCTGTCTCGGCCGGCCGTCTGCTGACGCTTCAGGTTGCCCGCGACGTCCCACTCGAAGGTGGCGTCCTTCGCGGGGGCGCGGCTGTCGGTGACGGACTCCAGCCAGTCAGCCCGGTTGAAGACGGCCACCACGTCGTTGGTGAGGGCCGTGGGACTCATCGCCAGGAAGGCCGCTGCTGTCAGTACGGGCACCATGGCGCTGGCCGCCTTCCTCTCTCCCACTCGATTCCCGACGGCGTCGAGCTGGTAGAGGGCCGCAGTGTTGTCCGGGTAGCGCACGCCCACCAGCCTCGATTCGTCGTCGTACCCGTACTCCGTGAATTCCGGAGTGCCCACCGCGGTGGCTCCAGCCGGCGTCAGCTCCTCCACCTGGGTGGCTCGATTGCCCTCCGCGTCATGCGCGTACCGGTGCCGACTGACGAAGGGGCCCGGGGCGCAGGCATTGCCCACCGCGCTCCTCGCCGTCACCAGCGCAGTCAACCGGCCCGCGTCGTCGTAGCAGCGCCCCTCGTACGTGCCGTTGAAGAAGGCTGTGGACTTCATGAGGCCGTCAGGGAAGTAGCCGTAGGTGGTGGGCCCCTCCGCCGTCACCGCCGTCCTCAGTCTGTCCTGCGCGTCGAAGGCGTACGTGGTGCCCACGCCCTGGAAGTCCGTCACCTGCGTGCGGTTGCCCTTCGCGTCGTAGGAGTAAGCCGTCGCCCTGGTGTCGTAGCGCGTCTCTCGCTCGAGCCTGTCCAGCACGTCGTACTCGCGCGTCGTCGTCACCTGCACCTGCCCGGTGACTGTCAGCTTGCACTGCGTGACGGCCTCGACGTTGCCATTCGCGTCGTACACCCAGCTCTCTGAATCCACCGAGGGGAGGGTGCGCGGCGTGGTGTGCAGCGAATACGTCACCTCGTCGAGCCGGTTTCTCAAGCCATGCGCCTGCGTCGACACCTGGCCCAGCGGGTCCATCTGCGTCTCCATGACGATTGCCGGGGCCGAACTCGCCGTGGTGGCGATCAGCACGAGGGCGAGCGAGAGAGCGCGCTTCACGTGAGTTCTCCGTGCCGCATACTCCCCGGATGTCCTCGCTGCTGGCGCGTCTCAGTTCGCTGTTCGCCACTGCACGAAGCTCTCTGCGGAGCCATCACCAGCTGGTGCTCGAGAATCTCGCGCTCCGCCAGCAACTCGCCGTCCTGCGGCTGCAGACGCCTCGTCCGGCGCTGCGGATGTTCGACAAGGTGTTCTGGGTGACGCTCTCTCGCGTCTGGCCGAAGTGGAAGGACGTCCTCTGTATCGTCAAGCCCAGCACCGTCGTCGCCTGGCACCGCACGGGCTTTCGGCTGTTCTGGCGCTGGCGCTCCCGAGGAGGTCGACCACGCGTGCCGGCTGAAGTGCGCGAGCTCGTCCGCCGATTCGCTGGCGACAACCCGGGCTGGGGCGCTCCCCGCATTCACGGCGAGCTGCTCAAGCTGGGCTTCGATGTGGCGCAATCCACCGTGGCGGAGGTGATGCCCAGGGAGCCCCGCACGCGAAAGCCGCCATCGCAGACATGGCGCACCTTCCTGAAGAATCACCTCGGCGAGGCGGCAGCGATGGACTTCTTCGTCATCCCCACCGCGAGCTTCGAGCTGCTCTACGGCTTCGTCATCCTCGAGCACGACAGGCGTCGCATCCGCCACGTCGCCGTCACGGCTCACCCGACGGCGGAGTGGGTCTCTCGCCAGCTCCGCGAGGCCTTCCCGTACGAGTCTGCGCCGCGCTTCCTTCACCGCGACAGGGATGGCATCTACGGCAACGTCGTCACCGGCACGCTCAACGCCATGGGCATCGAGGAGGTCCTCTCCGCGCCGCGCTCGCCTTGGCAAAATCCATATTGCGAGCGCCTCATTGGGACCCTTCGCCGCGAGCTTCTCGACAACGTCATCGTGCTGGGTGAATCGCACGCCCGGCGCATGCTGAAGGAGTACGTCGGCTACTACAACGGCAGTCGCACGCACCTCTCGCTCGTCAAGGATGCGCCCGAGCCCCGCGCCATCGAGCCTCCGTCCGCTGGGCCCGTCCGCGCCCACGAGGTGCTCGGCGGCTTGCACCACCGCTACTTCCGCCGCGCGGCGTAGTCGGCTCGCCGCAGTCCGAGGTCTGCTCGAGACGGCCGACGTGTGTCCGCTGCGCGACGCGCACCAGTTCGAGCTCGTCACCGGCGGGGAGATCGTCGCGAACACTGCGCTCATCGTACTCGTCTCCCGCCCTCATCTGCCGTTCATCGTGACTTCGATGTCCGACGTTCGCGTCCCGCGGCTGATCGTCGAGTCGCGTTTGGGGTTTTCGGTAGGCACAAGGGACAGACTCGCTGCAGCTCGAGGTCCGCTCGACTCGGTCGACGTGTGTCCGGCGCGCGATGCGCGCGAGCTCAGACTCGTCATCAGCGTGGGAATCGTCGCGGACACCGACGGCATCGTACTCGGCTCCTTCGTTCATTCGCTGCTCGTTGTGACTTCGATGTCCGACCTTCGCGTCGCTCGGCTGATCGCCAAGTCGCGTTCGGGGTTTTCGGTAGGCACAGCTCGTACCAAAGAGCAGCAGCAACCGCGTGTCTCATCCACGTTGACAGGTTCCCGCTGGTCACGCCGCGTAGCGATCACCATTCGCCTTTCAGCAGCGGGCGATTCTGGCGATCACCGACTCGAGCGTGATCGCGGAGGCAGTACAGTCTACTGATGGGTCGGCGATACGCCGAAGTCGAAGTCCCACTTGCGCGAGTTCCGACCGGACTCAAGCAAGCTGAGGATTGGGGCGACGGGTGCTTGAGGAGCAACAGAGATTGCAAGCATGCCAAAGGGCGAGACGTAGCATTTGCAGCCCAGACTCCTGAATCGAACTGCAAGCCGCTCCAATTCCTCGGGTGTCCTTGCGGCCGCGCCAAATGGAATCACTCGGGAGACCCAGTGACCTGCGTTCGCCAAGACCTCAACTACTGTGGGTTTCTGCGACGGAGAGAGGTCGCATCGGACAGTGTCACCCGGTCCGACGCCGTAGACGAACACCGGCACGCCCGACACGCGATAGATCCCATTTCCCAGCGACTCCGCATCGACTTCCTCGCTCGAATAGGGCGGGTACCCATCCGCGTCCTTCGTCAGCGAAAAATAGATATGACATGAGTTGTCGGACATCGCGTCTACCACCAAGCCGAGCCATCCGATTTCTTCGTATTGCAGATCATGCACAAGCCTTCACCATTCGAGGGGTCGCCGGATCCACCTTGGCTTTGGGGATCATAATGGTCGACCGCTGCTGAGTCACCTCGTGGCGTGATGCCGGTACGAGATTGCTGCGAAACACTCAGCTTCGTTCCACACCCCTTGCAACGGGCGATGCCGTCGATTTCGGCATCGGCATTCGCTTGGAGAACCTCGTCCTTGCCGGCCTTAGTGAAGGGCTTGCCAGACCGCGACCCGGGCAGGCCCCCTCGTCCGGGAGTGGGCTCCCAACCCGCTCTGGCGCGGACCCAGCTCTCAATGGGCTCCGCCGTGCCGGCTCCCGAACGGACAAGATTCGGTACGGGCATCCCCTCGGGCACCTCAACGAAGTCGCCGTTGATCAGCTTGGTCGTGTAGCTCGCCTCTCGAGGCATCCAGGGCGGACGCATGCTCGCGACGCTCGGATCGTAAGGCTGCAGCTCACTCATGACGGCCGCCCCAACTGAGAAGCTCTCGGCGGCGACGCTTGCTGTCGGTGCTGCTCTCCCCAACTCAGCCCACAGGCCCGTGCTCGTCACTCCACTCGCGCCCTGCATCCCGCCGCGAACGGCTCCAGCCACAAGGGCGGCCTCGCCGAACGCGCCTCCCATCTCGCCGAGTCCTTCCAGGCGAGCGCTCTCACCGCCCTGGCCCGTGATGACCTTGCCTGCGCCCGAGATGAAGCGCTCGGGAATCCTCACCGCTGACTCTGCGGCCTTCAGCGGGTGCAGCACCAAGTTCGGAAGCCCGAAGAAGGCACCCGCCGCAAACTGCCCACCCGTCGTGGTCGTCAACGCGGCGGCCGTGTCAAAGCCGCTCGCGTCGGATGAAAGGGCCCCGATGCCCTCACTCTCGAAGTGCTTCATCGCTCTCTGATTCAGAGCGTCGTTCGACTCTGTAAGCCCTTGCCCGGTCGTGACCTCGTTGTGAATCACGAGGGCTTCCCACGCGATGATCCCGCCCAGAATCACCAGGGGCACGAAGTGCCCGCTCGGGTCCGTGTACCGAAGCGGGTTGCCGTGTGCATATCGGAACCGGTGCAGACTTGGAGCGGAGTTCAGCGCGCCCTCGAAGCTATCTCTGGAGAGGAAGCGGCCGTACTCAGCGTCGTAGTAGCGGGCGCGTGCGTAAACGAGGCCGGTCTCGACGTCGTACTGGTGGCCCGTGTAGCCGAACTTCGTGTCTGTACTGCCCGGCGCCGTGCCATTCCGATACTGACCCCACGCATCGTATTGGCGCACTGCCGCCACCACGCCTGCCTGCGTCGTCTCGGTTGCCGGGCTTCCCAGCGCATCCAGGTGCAGCGCTTTCGTGGTGCGCGTGCTTCCAGAGATGTCGGTGACAGCGAGCGCGCTGCTCGCGTAGTGGTAGCGCCGCTTCGCCGGATGCGCGCTGTTGGCGCCGTCCGTCTCCACCAGCACCTGCATCCCGTCCAGCACGTACTCGACTGACTCCAGCGCCGTGACTCGCTTGCTGCGCAGCCCGTCGGCGCCATAGTCATACCGGCCCGCCTCGATGCCGTTGTCGTCCACCTTCGTGAGCGTCTGCTTCACATCCCAGGTGAAGCGTCTGTCTCGCGCGGCCGTCTGCTGCCGCCTCAGGTTGCCCGCGATGTCCCACTCGAAGGTGGCATTCTTCGCGGGCGCCCGGCTGTCCGTCACGGACTCCAGCCAGTCAGCCCGATTGAAGACAGCCAACGCATCGCTCGTCAGCGCCGAGGGGCTCACCGCGAGGAACGCGGCTGCCGTGAGTGCAACCACGGCGCTCGAGGGCGCCTTCCTCTCACCCACTCGATTCCCCACTCGGTCCAACTGGTACAGCGCAGTCGTGTTGTCCGGGTAACCCACCCCAACCAGTCTCGACTCGTCGTCGTACCCGTACTCCGTCAGCTCGGGCGGGCCCACGGCACTTGCCCCCGCCACCGTCAGCTCCTCGAGCTGCGTCTTCCGATTGCCCTCGGCGTCGTGCGTGTACCGGTGTCGGCTCAGGAACGCCGGCGGACTGCAGCCATTGAGCACCGCCGTCGGCGCAGTCACCAATGCTGTCAACCTCCCGCCATCGTCGTAGCAACGGCCCTCGTGCAGGTTGTTGAAAAAGTGGGTCGACTTCGGTAGCCCGTCCGCGAAGTACTCGTAGCTCGTCGAGCCCTCCGCCGTCACCGCTGTCTTCAGCCGGTCCTGCGCGTCGAACGTGTACGTGGTGCCGACATTCTGGAAGTCCGTCACCCGGGTGCGATTGCCCTTCGCGTCGTACCCGTAGCCCGTCACCTTCGTGTCGTAGCGCGTCTCTGCCTGCAGCCGGTCCAGCACGTCGTACTCACGCGTCGTCGTCTCTTGCACCACGCCGCTCGAGGTCAGCTTGGCCTGCGTCACGGCCTCCACGTTGCCGTTCGCGTCGTAGCTCCAGCTCTCCGCATCCACCGAGGGCAGCGTGCGCGGCGTGGTGTGCAGCGAGTACGTCACGTCATCGAGGCGGTTTCTCAGGCCGTGCACCTGCCTCGAAACCTGGCCCAACGGGTCCGTCTGCGTCTCCACATTGCCGTTCGCGTCGTACGTCGTCCTCCAGGCAAGCGTGCCCAGGTGCGCCGCGAGGCTGAGTGGCTCTTCGAGCGGCAGGTTGGTGCGCGTGGTGAGTCTTGCGTGCGCGTCGAGGTGCTGGAACTCAGCCGTGCGCTGCGCCCTCGCGTCGTACTCGTAGGTGGTGAGGTGCAGGTTCCCGTCCTGCTTTGAGAGCCTCCGCTTCCGGCTCGCATCCCACACGTACGTCGTCTCCGCCCCCAGCGCCGTCGTCACCTTCGTCAGTTGCCCTTCTTCTTCGTACTCGTACCTCGTCACGTGCGTCGCCTGGCAGGCCGCCGCATTCACCGCCGACAGCGTCGAAGGCGCGTCTCCGTTGGCCGTCTTCTCGCACAGCAGATTGCCCGCCCCGTCGTACGCCCGGAAGGTGGTGCTCCCCAGGGCGTCTTCGATTCTCACCGCCCGGCTGAGGCCGTCATACGTCCTGCGCAGGTCTGGCGTGAGGCCTGCCGTGCGCGGGCCCTTCACCTCGAGTTCGTTGCCGACCTCGTCGTACTTGAAGCTCCACGTGGCGGCATCGACGGTGCCCAGCGCCTTCGTCTCCTGCTTCTTCCTCGCTGCCCCGTCGTACACCCACTGCGTCTGGTGTCCGTTCGCGTCCGTGTGCAGCACCTCCTGCCCGCCGGCGTTGAAGCTCGAGACATCCACCTGCAGCTTCGTCCCACTACCCCGCGTGCGCTTTGTCAGCCGCCCCAATCCATCTCGCTCCAACACTGTGGCCGTGCCGCGAGCGTCGGTGGCCGTCTCGATGCGGGCGACGTCGTCGTAGCTCGTGGTGCGGGAGTACGTCGCGGTGCTGGCCCCCACATCGAACTCGCGCACCGCCGTCGGCCGGTACACCGCGTCAGTGTCCGTCTCGGTGACGTAGCCCTTCGCGTCTCTCGTGCGCCGCTGCGCCTTCGCGTCGTAGCGCAGCTCTGTCTGGAAGTGCCGCGCGTCCTCCACCGTCACCACCCGGCCCATTGCGTCCGTGAAGCGCGAGGTGGTGCTGCCCGCGGCGTCAGTCTCGTTCAGCCGCCAGCGGCCAGAGGAGTCAGGCGCGTCGACGTAGGTGCGCGTCAGGGTGTTGAGGCGGCTGCCTCCCTGGCTCAACGACTCGAGCAGGATGCTCTTCGTTCCCCTCCCCAGCGCGTCGTACTTCTGCTCGCGAGTCACCCCACGCCTGTCTGTCGCGCTAATCAGCGCTCCGGTCGCGTTCCATCTCGAGGCCTCGGTCACGCCCAACGGCAGCGCGCGCGAGACGACTCGACCCAGTCCATCCCAGGTCGTCTCTGTTCGTTGCCTGCGCGCATCCACCGTCACGGCGACGTTGCCGAGCGCGTCGTACACGACGCTCGAGGTGAGATTGAGCGCAGCACCCGCACGCGCGTCGTCCGGGGAGCGCCCAAGCGAGATGGCGAGCGATGAGGTGTTGTCGTCCACGACGGTACTGACGGGTCTGCCCAGGTCATCCAGGCGCGTCGTCGTCACGAAGCCGCGTGCATCGCGCGTCGCCGTCGCGTGCCCGGCGGCCGTGTCGTCGTATTCCCAGCGCTGGGTATGGGTGCCACACAATCCTTGAAGTGCCGACCCACACGTCGCATTCCCATCGGCCTTGGCGAACTCATCGGTCGTGGTGAGCGGCCGATTCAATCCGTCGTAGGCGGTGGTGCGCGTCAACTGCGCCGTCAGGCCAGTCTTGTACGTCTGGGTGAGGCGGTTGCCATTGCCGTCCCAGGTGAACTCTTCCGAGCGGTTCTCTGCGTCGAGAACGCGCGTGAGGCGCCCGGCAAAGTCGTAGGCTCGCTTCGTTTCGTGCCCGTTCCCGTCCGTCTCGAGCACGACGTTCCCGGTGAGGTCGTAGCGGCGCTTGGGGCGGTAGTCCGCGGTCGCGTTCGTCAGGAGCGCGCCCGCAACTCTGGGGAGCTTCGTCTCGACGACCCGATAGAGCGAATCCAACTCATACACAGTCTCGAAGCCGTGCAGGTCCGTCTCGCTGATCTTGTTGCCGACCTGGTCGTAGACGCTCGTCGAGAGCTGCGCAGGAAAGGGCGCCGTCGGATCTCCGCCATTGTCTTCGAACGTGCCGAGGTCACCCACGGCGACGGTCGTTTTGAACGGCCGGCCGGCGAAGTCGTAGGCGAAGGTCGTCCTCACGCCACGCCCATCGGTCACTGTCTCCCGATTGCCATCTTGGTCGTAGGTGTAGACCGAGGAGCTCGCGTGGCTGATGTTGATCCCCGACTCTGTGACGTGGCTGATGTTGATCCCCGACTCTGTGACACTGCTGACGCGGCCACGAAGATCCTGCGACGTGATGCGCCTATAGAGGGGAGCGCCCGGGCTGTCGCAGTCGCCCGCGGCATGTCGCGCTTCGGCACTCAAAGCGCCTGAAGGGCGATGGGCGCGGGTCGTGAGCTGCCCCGGGGAACCGCCTCGCTGGTTCCTGGCGAAGGTACAGGTCGAGCGATCCAACTCATCCCACCCTTGGATCACGGCTTGGCCACGCGAGTCAGAGACGGTGATGGCCCTGCCCCGGCTGTCATGGCCGGTAAACGTGGTCAGCAGGACGGCACCAGTCTTCGAGACGCGCTTCGATTGCGCGGGCAAGCCGAAGCCGAACGAGTCGAACGCCGCCACTTCATCGCGGTGCCCTTCAGAATCGGTCACGCGGACACGATCTCCCAGCGTCCCATTCGTCGGGCAGGGGGCCTGCGCCGGATCGCAGTACTGGTACCTCGTGATCAAATCAGCCGACGATAGGGCCCTGAGGGCGATCTCCTGGCAGGACAGGGGTCCTGAGACTTGAGCAGGCGAAGCCTTGTTCGCGAGCCGCCTCAACTCCTTCACCAAGCCACTGCCCACCACCGCGGGAATGGGATCCCTCGGGTTCGCGCCGTTCGAGTCGAGCACCCACAGCGTCAGGCGGCCTTCAGCATCCATCTCGCAGGTCGGCCGGCCGAAGGCAGGGTCGTAGCTCCATTTCTGCACGACCCCCGTCCCTCCTGTGGAGTCCTCGACGGCGAGCGTAGAAGGCGCCCCAAAAGAGCCCGGCAGACTCCCTCCGGAGACTCGCCGCTCGATGACGTTGCCGAAATCATCCAGCCTGGTGCTCGTGCGCCGGCCTCGCGCGTCTTCATCGAGGACCGGCACCAGGTGGACAGGGTCCCAATCGACGCGGCTCGAGGCGGTGACCGCGGAGTCGATCGGCCGCAGCACCCTGGAGGTCGCTCCGTAACCGTCCTGCCAATACCAGGTCGCGGGAACACCCGGCCGCGGGCTCGTCACCGAAGTCGTATAGAGATTGAGGACCGGCTGAGTCAGGCCGGGGCTGGATGACTGCTTCAGCGAGTACACGAACCCGGTACGGCACGCCCCTGCCCCACAGCCCGGCTCGATCACTGCTTTGACGCGCTCCGGCTTTTCCTCGAACTGCGTGAAGGCGGCTTCCCCGGGAAACGTGTCCGTCTCCAAATAGTATTCATAGTCCGTGACGATGCCGTCCGGATCCTCGTAGTGATTGAGGTTGTCTCTGAGCTCGGGTTGCCCCAGGGGCCCGTTGAAGTAGCCGTAGGTCTCCGTGCGGCCTGCTCGCGACGCGGAAGTCAATCGCCCGAATCCGTCGTACCCAAACGAGAGCGCTGCCCCCAGACCACCCGGCACCGAGCCGGGCGTGAGCGGGTTCTCCTTCAGCGCCACCGTCGAGAGCCGCGGCACTTCGTTGATGGTTACGTAAGAGAACTCGAGGAAGCGCGAGTTGCCTGCTTGATACACCCTGGAAGGCAACCGGGGATGATCGAGATCGCCGTACTCGAACGTGAGCTTGTTCCCCACCGGGTCGACCACCGAGCCGATGCGCCACTCGACCGTCTTCGCCATGGTCGCCTCGGGCGTCGTGAAGCGGTATTTCGCGCCTGACTTCGCCCGGAACACCAGTTCCTGCTCGGCGGAGCCGGGCAACGTCTCGAGATAAACGGTGCCGTGATACCCCTGCTGCGGCCCACAGTTGGTGCTCGCGGCGCTGCACTTGAACATCTGCCCGGAGCCCTCGCCACCCACCACCTGATAGCGCTGCATTCCGTTCGCCGACGCTTCAATCACACGCATCGACAGCGAGTGCGACCACCCGGGCCCCAGCACTCCCTCTGAGCCAGACCGGTTGGAATAGGAGCGAGTGAACGCGAGGCTCGGGCCTCTGCCGGGGACGCTCAAATCGAGCGACTGCTTCACCAGGTGGCCATCGACGACAGAGACCCCCTTCACGAACACGTGCCCGACGGGGAGCACGCCGTTGTCTTTGAGCTTCGTCAAAAAGGGAGTGATGGCGACCTGAGGCGACGAGGTCTGGAGCGCGGGAATGAACCTCGTCTCGATCGAACCGAGCCCCGGGACTCCGGGCGGCACGAGCGCGAGCAGTGCGCCCCCGGTGAGCACGGTCGGAACAGGCACTGTCGGGGAAATGGCAGTCACGACGGGGCCGGCCGGCGTCATGCTGACTCTGCCCTCAGCGACCGTCGCACCCGCCACCGAGACCCGAACGTCGCCCGCGGCGGGCACACAGAAGACATGCGACCCTTCGATGAGGATCGGCTGCTCGGTGGCCGTCGGCGGCCAGAGCGAACCCGACGGAGGGTTCACGGTCGACTGGGGGTTGCGAACGGGAAGAATGATCTCCGCGACCACCTTCGCGCTGTTGGCCAGCCCGATGAACGGAACCGGCTGCACGCGAACGGTCTTCTCAGCCACGACCTTGGTGGGGAGCGGCCCTTCTGTGAACTCGGGCGCGAGCACCTCGATCTTCACCCTGCCGCCGCTCGTGCCCTCGATGAGGGGCAGGTGAATGCGGGCGTCCCCGTTCACTTGCACCAGGTTGGTACCGGGGTAGCGCGGGAACGTCGTGCCCAGATTGCCCAGCAGCGCTTCTCCCGTGACGTCAGGGATTGTCGTCAGGCGGAAGGCGAGCGGCCACGAAGACTGGTTCGCGATGTCGAACGCCAGACCATCACTGCCGACGACCGTGTCGCACTTCGCCGGCGTCGTGCCTGTCGCGAGAGTGCCGCTGAGGGCCTTGATGGTCACTTCGCTGCCGGTCACGTCGTGCACGATCGATCTCGTGGTGACGGGCGGCACCGAGGCGGAGCTCGAATGGATTTCCGCGGTGAAGGTGGCGGTCTGACGGCCGTTGACCAGGTATCGCGGCCAGAAGACGACGTTCGTCGCGGTGTCAGGAAATGGCGCCACCTGGAGCGGTGTCTGCTCCTGCGCGGCCTGCAAGACGGCGTTCGAGTCCGTCAGCCGCATGGTGACGACGGCCTTCTGAATTCCGGGCTCGTCGCCTCGAATCACGACCCAGGAGGGAGCCGCAGCGGTGCCCGCGTTGCGGAAGATCTCGAACACGTACGGCTGAGGGTAGCTTCGGTCCTTCACGCCGCTCAGGGTGCTGGTGGCTTGCGGCACGTTTCCCAGCAGCTCGTAGCTGCCGGCGGCAGCGTCCACGGTGACGACCATGATTTGTCCCGTCAGCGGCTGACCGATGGCCGATGGCGCCGTGGCAGTGACCATCGAGACGCCTGCCGTCGTGCGGGGAATGAAGCTCGTCATCGAGAGCCCGCTGGTGACGCTCACCACCGTGTTCGTCGGCAGGAGCCCGGGCGTGCTCGACGTACGTCCTGTCCGTGAGCCCGTGTTCGCAAACAGACCGGCCGGATCAACCGACCACGCCACCGAAGTGTTGGCGACGCGGTTCTTGTACTGATCGACCGCCATCACCTGGAGCTGTTCCTGAAGCTCGAGCCCCGGCACGCCGCTCACCAGACCGACGCCCGAGGTCGGGACGATGACGTTCGTCGCCGGCACCAGCGCGGCGGCGACATCGGGCTTTCCGATCACGAGGAACGGCTCCGCCAGCACCAGCGTAGTGCCCGTGATCGCAACTGAGGCTTGCACGTCGTTGATGGTCACCAACTCGGGGTTGGGGCTCGCCGGCCACTCCAGCCCACCGGTGGTGGTGTGTCGTTCGCCCAGGGCGTCAGCGAACGAGGTGATGTTCGTGTCGGGGTGAACCCAGGCGAAGGCCCGGCCCGCGGCGTCCGTCGAGACGATGAGCTGCGCGAGGGAAGGCTCCACCTGCCGCTTCGAGAACCGCGCTGCCGTGAGCGAGCCGATCGCAGGGGCAAACCTCACGGCCACGCCCTTCACTGGCTGGCCTGTGGCGGTGAGCACGACGACGCCTACAGGCCGTGCGAGGGCCTTTCCCACAACCCCTTCCTGGTGGTTTCCCCCGGGGAGCTTCACGATGCGCGCGACGAGCGACGCGTCGTTGGTCGCCGGAGGCGCGACGGGATCGAGCAGCGTCTCGAAGAGATCGTTCTGCCAGAACTCAGGCTCGACGACGGTCTGACCGCCTGAGATGCGCCCTGAGAGGAAGTAGCCGCCCTCCTCCGTGGTGACGTCGCGCGCGATGTAGCCCGTGCCCGTCCAGTCGCGCACGGTGAGCGGCGCACTCGGAATGACGACTTCACGGCCACGAGCGAGGTTGTCGAGCACGTCCTGCCGAATCTCTGCGCTCGCCTGAAGCTGGGGGAAGACGGTGGCCTGATTCGCCTGGTTCAGCGTCAGAATCGGAACGCCCTGAGCGAGGGCGAGTTGGAGCACGCGGGTCGACGAGATCGCGTCTTCGCCGACTCCATCGGTGAGGACCTGCGCCTCGCGGAAGCTGCCCTCGAGGCCCGAGAGGCGGCGCAGCGCCTTGCCGCGCGACGGGAGCAACTCGAGTGGGCTCATGGTGCGAAAGTCGGCGTCGATCTCCAAACCCTTGAACGTGAGCGAAGCGGGCTGACCCAGCACCTGCTCGAGCTGCAGCTGGTTCTGCACCAGCACCACGTTGGCCGTCGGGCGCACCGGGATCACCTGAAGGTAGCGGGCGAGCTCTTCTTCGGCTGAGCCCCACTCATTCGCGTACTCCGCGGCCCGCCCGTACAGGACCCGGCCGGCGGGTCCTTCGAGATCTGCCGGGTCCACAGCCTGCTGCTCGACCCAGCCATTGCGCGCTCCGGCCAGACCGATGGCGATGGCGTTGCCTGCGAGCAGCTCGTTGTCGATTCGCCGGTTGGTGCCTCCGGGCAACTGCACCACCACGCTCCAGCTCTGAAGCTGACCGAGCCCCACTGGCTGCGTGCCTCTGGCCACCTCACGCCCATCGACCCGCAGCACCGGCACGACCTGAACGAGGCTGGCAGGCGCGCGGTAGAGGCCCCCGGCCAGCGCGATGATCTCTTCATCCATCGGCGTGGCGGGAAGCGAGAGCAGCACCACGCGGTGCCCGGTCAGTCGATGGAGCGGCAGCTCGACCCGAAGTGAAGGCGCGGCGCCACCACCGACGACGATCTGCACGTTCTGGCGCAGTGACTCCGGCAGAAACGCGCCTTCGCTCGTCACGCCCACCACCACATACGGCAGACTTCCGGGCAGCAGGGTCAGTGTTTCGTGCTGTGCCTGCACCCGGTATTGCGCGTCAGAGAGACCGGCGCCCGACCCACTGGCTGCGAGCGCGGCGCTCAACGAGCCGCGGAAGAACGCCACGACCGACTGTGACGACGACTGGGCCAGCCACGCCTGCGCGAGGGCTTCCGCGTCGAGCCCCAGCACGGTCAACGAATCGACGGACGGCCTCGTAGCCGTGAACCGCGCTCTGCCGGAGAACCAGGCATCGAGGGGCACCCACTGGCGCTCAGCGCTGCCTGTGCCCGCGCCGCGATAGTCCTCGAACGGAATGAAGGCCTCAACCCAGACATGGGTGAGCTGTACAGCATTGACGACGCCCGCCCGGGTGATTGCCACGAAGGGGATGCCCGCGGCTGAGAGCGCTTGCTGCGCGAGGACGCGCTGCTGGGAGGTCAGCGCGAGGGGCGCGGGGCTGGGGCCGGGAGCGTCGAGCAGCGTTACTTCGGCGCTCGTCAACAAGCCGAGCTGAGCGGCGATGCGAGTAAGGGGCAGCTCGATGGTGCCCGTCACGAAGCGGGAAGGAACGTTTTGAGCTCGCAGCAGCGCCACCAGCAGCGCGGCGTTGTCCGCGTCGTTGGCGCGCCGGGTGCGCAACGTCTCGGTGCTGCCCTGCCGAGCTCCGAAGTACCACTCGACTGCGAGCTCTCTTCGCACGAAGTCGAAAGCCGCCTTGGGCGTGCCGAGCGAAGTGGCCAGCGCGACGACCTCAGGTGAGAGCTCGACCTCGCGGCCTGCGGTGGTGTCCTCGAGGGCCGGGATCTGCGCGATCTCAGCCGCGTGCGCTGCGATCACGCCCGCGTCTCCGAG
Organism: Archangium sp.; assembly: GCA_043773025.1. Taxonomy (GTDB): domain Bacteria; phylum Myxococcota; class Myxococcia; order Myxococcales; family Myxococcaceae; genus Archangium_A. The sequence goes on along the minus strand of JAYVFP010000101.1, from coordinate 29,462 downwards.
CGGCGGCAGGCTGAGCGCGGGCTCGACGTAGCTGAGGTCAGCCGAGAGGATGGGGGCCTGCTCCCCTCGAGCAGAGGCCTCCGCCTCGCGGAAGAGCTTTACGATGTCGCTCGCGGCGTCACGCCCGAGGAGCTCAGCCAGCTCGCGCTGCAGCGCGGCCCCCGCCCCACCCTCGAGCTCAACCTCGAGACTGGTGAGCGCGCGCTGCACGACGGTCTCGAAAGCGACACTGCGCACGACGAGCTGGCGGCGCTGCTCGATGATGCGGCCACGAATGGCCTGCTCCTTCGAGCTCGGCTGAAGGGCAGACTCGACGGCATCGAGCCGGGCTTGCTGAGCGGCGACCTCGGCGCGCACCCGCGCAGCAGCGTCGATGAGGTGCGCGAGGGCCAGCGAAGGGTCGCTGCTGCGGCTGCCGCAGGCTGGGAGCAAACACATTCGTCCCCAGAGCGTCGGTGGCGGGCCGACCGCGGTGCTGGCCGCCGCCAATGACTCAGCGACCGAGGTCCCGCTCAGCCGCCGGGCCTGCAGGGCGTCGTGCCGCGCCCACTGGCGCTGAAGGGCGATCGGATCGATCGGTGCGCCGAAGGCGACGGCCGCTGTGAGCGCGACCAGAATCAGCGGGGTCCTTTGCTTCGTCATTGGCAAACCAGAGGGGGAGGAGTCACTTGCGTCAATCCGTCGAGAATGAGCGTCTGGTTGTTCGCCAGATGGACCTCGCGGCCCACGACCGCGCCGTAGAAGACCGCGTTGTTCTGAATCTCGACAGCAGCGCGAGGGGCATAGAGCAGCAGCTTGGCTGTCGCGTTGTTCCGAATCTCGACAGGCGTCAGCCCGCTGGCTCCGCTCACGACGAGCAGACCGGGGGCGCCCGGAGCAGCTCCGAGGAACGCGTTGTTGCGAACCTGAACGGCGCCGGAGACATAGAGTTCGACCACGGCCCCGGCGGCGACGGTGAGCCGCCCGCCCGAGCGGACCTCGAGTGACGAGAGCGAGTAGCGCCCGGCGCGCAGCGTCACCGTGCCGGAGCTGACGACCAGGCTTCCACCGGAAAAGCCTGGCGTGCCAGCGAGAAGCTGATTGTCATTGCGCAGGGCGACCTCGGCCAGCGCCGCCCCGACGTCGAAGCCGCAATCACAGGGCCGGGGCGGCACTGCAAGCTGCGTCGAGCCCTGGGCGAGGCTCGCGTTGGCCCGCAGCGTCAGCGTTCCTCCGTGGTAGCTGCGACCCGACGCGTAGCTGTTATTGGAAAGCAACGTGCTGCCGCCACTGACCAGGTCTCCGAGCACCTGCGCGTGCTTCTGCAGCGTGAGGTCACCATTCGAGGCGACGGAGGCGAGCGCGCCGCCAGTGCCCTTCACCTCACATCCATTATCGATGCGCACGCTCACGAGGCCGCACGCGGCGTAGTTGAACACCGGCCTCAAAGTGCTCGCGGTGATGGTGAAATGAACGGTGAGGGTCGACGTATTGCCGGCGCCATCGACCGCGGTCACCTCGAGGGTGTGCGAGCCTGCCGCGCCCACCACGGCCCCTGACGCGAAGGGTTGCCCATCCAACCGGGCAACGACCGTCACCACCGTCGCATCAGCCACCGTGAAGACCGGGGTGAACACTGCCCCGACATCACCCTCGGCCACACCGGTGAGGGTGATGACCGGCGGCGTCGTGTCGACGGTGAAGTTCACGGCACGAGCAGTCGAGCTGCCCGCGGCGTCCGTCGCGACCACCTGGAGCGTGTACTGGCCGTCGGCGGTAACGGTGGTGCCCGAGACGAAGGGTACGCCATTCAAGGAGGCCGTGGAGGAGACCAGGTGCAGCTCAGTGACGCTGATGGTCGGGGTCACCGGCAATGCAGACACGAGACCGTTCGTGACTCCGGTGACTGCAATTGCCGGGGCGGTGGTGTCGATGGTGAAGGAGCCTGTAGCAGTGCCGACGTTTCCCGCAGCATCCGTCGCGACCGCTGAGATCGTGAAGTCACCCTCGACCGAGATCGCCGTTCCCGAGCTGAACGCGATCCCGTTGATCGTGCCCGTCGTGCTCCCCGGGTTCGCGTCGGTGACCGTGATCACCGGAGCGACGGGGCCTGCGGTGACTGAGCCCTCGACGAAGCCGGCCAGTGTGACCGCCGGGGGGATCGTGTCGATGGCGAAGGTGACACTCACCGTCGCCACGTTGCCCATCGCATCGCTCGCAGTGGCCGTGAGAGTGTGAGCGCCCTCGACACTCACCGGAGTGCCTGAGACGAACGGCACACCGTCGAGCAGCGCCACGACGCGCGCCCCCGAGGCCGCCTGGATCGTCGGAGCCAGTGGGAGGCGGCTGATCTGGCCCGGCGTCACGCCCAGGATCAGCACCGTGAGCGGGGTGCGATCGATGGTGAAATGTCCGGTCGCTTGCACGCGCTGACCCGCCCCATCCTCCGCGATGGCGAGCAGCGTCCAGGGACCGTTCGAGGAGACTGGCGTTCCTTCCACGTAGGGCTGACCGTTGAGGGTGAGCAGCACGCCGGCGGGATGCGCATCGATCACGTTGATCGTGGGCAGCACCGGCCCCTGCGTCAGCTGCCCTTCGGTGAAGCCTCCGAGCGTGACGACCGGCAAGGTCCGATCGATGGAGAAGTGAATGGTCAGGCGCTGGGTGTGGCCGGATGAGTCCGTGGCGACGGCTGTAAACAGGTAGTCGCCCTCGTTCGCGACCGGCGTGCCAGGGCTGAACGGCATTCCATTGAGTGTCACGACGAGCGAGAGAAGGTTGCGATCGGCCGCTGACACGACAGGCACCACGGTCTGCGCGGACACCAGCCCATCACGAATGCCAGTGAGCGTGAGCGTGGGCGCGACCGTGTCCAGCTCGAACGAGGCGAAGGCGTAGGACTCGTTGCCCGCCACGTCGACCGCGACGATTTCAAGGTCATGCGCACCCTCCCCCGCGATCGAAGCGCCGGGGAAGAAGGGCACTCCGTCGAGCAGCGCTTCGCTTCTCACTCCGTGCAGGTCGCTCACAGCCCACGAAGGCGCGACGGGGACCGCGTAGAACGCGCCGTTTTGCACGCCAGAGAGAGTGATCGAGGGGGCGGTAGTGTCGACGGTGATTGAGAGCGGCACCCACGCCGATTGATTGCCTTCGAGGTCGTCCGCTGAGAACTCGATCGAGTGCGTGCCCTCCGAGAGTGCCGGAAGCGACGCGGCCCAGAGGCCATCGAGCGCCGTTCCCGTCACAAGCGTGAGACCCAGCGAGGAAGCCCCATCGAGCACGGCTCCCACGCTGGCCACGCCGGCCGAGTTATCCTGCACGCGGGCCTGCAGCACCGGGCGACCCGCGACGATCGCCCCGTCGAAGGGCGAGAGCACGGTGAGCCGAGGCCCCGCTCCGTCGACCAGTCGCAACCGCGCCGAGGCCGCGCTGGTGGACTGAACGCCGTCGTCGATGGACAGCGAAACGGCGTAGGTGCCCAGGGGCCAGGTGGAAGTCGGCAGCGTGACGCTCGAGGGGAACGCCGAGCCCGAGCCGAGGGTCCCGAGCGGCACCGCGATGGTAGCCACCACGAGGCCCGACTCGAGGCGCGTGAATCTGAGGTTGGCCGTGAGTGCCGCGCTCGGGCTCGTGCCCAGGTTCTGAATCTCGAAGTTCACGACCGCGGGCAGCCCCTGTCGAACGGACACAGGTGAGCCGGTGCCCTGAGGCGTCAGGCTCGCGACGAGCAGCGCGGAGCCAGCAACATGGAGAGCCGCCGTCGAGGTGGCCAGCGTGCCTGTGCCAGGAAGAATGAGCGTTCCCGTCGCGGCGAAGGTGCCCGCCCCGAGCGCGCGCGCCGCGACGGTGAAGGTCATCAGCGAAGAGGTGCCCGGTGCCATCACCGGCAGGGCGACGTTGTCCGAGTGGACGAGCGCCCCGGCGCTGCTGGAGACCTGCAGCGAGAGCGTGGCACCGGTGAGCGAGGCGTTCGACGAGTCGTTGAAGACGCGAGCGTCGACCCTGACGAGCTCGCCCGGCTGCCAGGTCGAACGCACCGAGCTGAGAACCAGGCGCGTGGCGCGGTCAACCAGCACCCGCACCGGCGCTTCAGCGTGGCTCACGATGGCTGAGCCGTTCGAAGCTTCCACCGCCACCACGTAGTCGCCCGGCTGCAGGCCAACGGCAGACACCGTGCGGCTGAAGCTGTTCGAGCTGCCCGCGGCAAGCGGGTTGTACGCGACGGCCGGGCCGAGCACAGTGACCAGCGCGCCCGCGGCATCGAGGAGCCGAGCCTGAACGCTCAGCACCGCGTCGGCGCCCGGGTTGGTAATCGTCACAGTCGCCAGGGTGTCGTCGGCCGAAGAGAGCACGCCATTTCCGAGCGCGACCGAGACCACCGGCGCTCCCGATGTCAGGACGGCGAAGGTGGCGGTCGCGGTATTGTTAGCGAGGTTGGTGTCGCTGGTCGTCCGTGCCGGGTCGACCACCGCAGTGACAGTGTGGCCCGCTCCGGTGAGGCCCGTCGTGACCAACTGCACCGTCACCGCAGCGCTTGCTCCAGAGGACAGCGTCGCCGGGACGGTGACCAGCGGCAGCTGAGAAACGCTCCCGTTGCCACCTGAGAGCGTGACGCTGACCGTGGGCGAGATGACGGTGGTGGGGCCTGCGTTCGTCACGGTCAGCAGCGCAGTTACGGCGCCGCCGGGCTGGACGACTGCGGGCTGCAAGGCGAGCGCGACCGAGAGGTCGACTGGCGAGGTGGGCGCGGAGGTAACCCGAATGAGCTCTGACGGAGCACCCGTGTTGCCCGATTGATCCGTGGCGACCGCGTAGAAGCCGTTCAGTCCCTGAGCCAGCTGAACGCGCGCGAAATCGAAGCGCCCGGCCAGCGTGGCCACGGCGGGGCCTGAGGCGTCGACGATGAAGTAGTCATTCGCGCCGCGGTGCTCGAGGCGGGTGAAGGCCACCGGCCCCATGGACACGGGCGCACTGCCGGGGCTGACATGGAAGAGCGTGCCGTTGAGGACGTACGAGAAGATCGAGCCATCGAAGCCCCACGAGAGATTGCGCAGCACAGTCGTGTTCGAGGGCAACTGAAACAACCGAGCGGTCGTCGAGGAGGCGAGGTCCAGGAAGTCGATCCCGACGGCGGTGTAGTTGGGCACCACGCTCACCTCCGCCGCGAGCGTCTCTCCCGAGGGGGAAATGGAGATCGACGAGATGTTGGTGGGCGCGGACCAGACGACGGTGCGGGCCCAGCTGGTGGTGTCAAAACGAATCACATCAGTGGCGCCACCTGAGCGATCGCTCAACGCGAGCAGCGAGGGAGTACCAGGCAGCCACGTGGGCTTCCTGAGGAGCGGCGGCGACTCGCTGATGGTCCCGGTGGCCAGATCCTGAACGACGATTCGCGAGTCCGAGAAGGAGGACTCAAAGGCGATCTTCCGAGAGTCGGGCGAGAATTTCACTTCGCCTTCGAAGCGGCGGCCAGTCAGCGCAGGCGTGCGCGTGAGCGTTCCCGAGGCCAGGTCGCCCACCAGCACGCGGATGGAGCTGTCCACATCCTGGCTGGCGACGAGGGCGAACCGGGTGCCATCGGGCGACCAGACCGTCAGGTCAGCGAAGGAGAAGCGGGTTCCCGTGGGCGGGGTGAAGACCGTCAGCTGGTGGGTCGACGTGTTTTCGACGACAAGCTGGTAGGCGTTGCTGGCACCTCGGAAGTAGGCGAGCCGATCACCAGTGGGAGAGAGGCTCGGAGAGACGGGAGGCGTTGCAGTCGTGAGCCGTTCGAGGGCGAGCTCGCGTGTCGAGGCAACTACGCGCCCTTGTGACTGACCGTTCCTGAAGAGTTCGACCGTGGCGTTCAGCTCTGAGGACCCGCCGACGGCCGAGAACGTGTTGGTGACCGTGACTGGAGCAGCGGGAACCGTCGGCCGGCTCAGACGGGGCGGCGGGGGCCCGACTGCATCGACCGGCGTACCCGAGAGGACGTTCGACGGCGCGCTCGCGTTGCGCGCAGCGTCCAGCGCGATGACCCGGTAGAAGACGGTCACCAGATTGGGCCGACCCAGGTCTCGATAGGAGAAGCTCGTAATCGTGGCCGCAGAGACGAAGGGGCCCGCCGCCGCGGTGGATCGCTCGACCAGGAACTGGGTCGCACCACCCGGGTGAGTCCACGTGAGCTCGAGTGAAGCACCTGAGGCGGGAGCGACGACGCTCGTGAGCACGGGCGCCGGAAGAAGCGCGGCCTGCACCGTCGCCTGCACCGTATTGGACGGCGCGCCGGCGAAGCGGTCCGCGTTGTAGGCGGCGACCACGTAGCTGTGCGGGCCGTTGGGAACCGCGGAGTCGACGAAGGTGGTGGCGTTGGCGGGCAACGAGCCCACGGCGATGCTTGAGCCTCCTCTGGTGCGCCGCACCTCGAAGCCGACGATGTTCGTCAGTGGACCAGCGACCGCGAACGAAAGTGAAACAGCCGAACCTGAGACCCCGTCTAGGGCCAGTGAGATGAGCGCGATGGGAGGAAGGACGTAGGTCGTGCTGATCGTCGTCGAAGGACGGCTGCGGTTGCCCAGAGTGTCAGTGGCGATGGCTACAATGGAGTTGAGGCCCTCGGTAAGCCGCACCGCAGCACTGAAGGTGCCGGTGGGACCGGCCGTTGTCTGCGCCACGTTGACCCCGTTTACCGCGAGATCGACGACGCCACCCGCGGTCGCGCCGCTACCTGAGACGACAAGCATCGGGTCACCCACGCGCGAGGGAATGTCAGCGAGCACGGGCTCGAAGACGACTGCGCTCCCAGCGCCGTCCGAGGTCGACCCGAACGGAGATCGCGAGCGCACCACATACGCGTGCGTCGCCGGCAAGCGGTTGCCGTCGACCACTGGGGGGGCGCTCACCACAGAGAGCGCTTGGACCCACAGCTCAGTGACCTCGGCCACCGGCCCGCTCAGGAATCGGATCCGGAGCCCCTCGAAAAGGATCGGAGCACTGGTAGACCAGCTCTTCTGAGACGAGGGCTCGAGGCGAGCCGGCGCGAGCGGAATCCAGAGGCCGCTGACCCGGGCCGAGAGCTGCACCGTGGTTCCCGCAGGCAGCCTCACATCGAAGTACGTGACGAAGCGGGGGCTGACGAACTCGGCCGTCCACTCCTGGGGGAAGCTTGGCTCCGCGCGCCAGCGCGAGCTGCTGTTGCCGTCGAGCCCCTGCGTGGCGGGGTACGAAGGGGCTTCGCTCGTCGCCGAAGCGGTGCCGGTGAGATAGCCCGACCAAGGAAGGACCGGGTCCATGTTTGGGGGCCTCAACACCTCGAACGCCGTGCCAGGCGACGCCCAGTTGATGGTGGCGTTCGAGCCTGAGACCGAGGTGGTGACAACCGGGGCCGCGGGCGGATCTTCGAGGAAGACGAAGGTCGAGAAGGGCTCGAGGTCGACGTTGCCAGCGACGTCACGGGCGATCGCCCTGAGTTCGAAGATGTGGGCTCCGGGGTAGTTCGCGGGGTCGAACGTGGCGACGTACGGGGCCGCTGTCCGCGCTGGCCCGAGCGGTACGAAGCCACCTGCCGGGTGCGCACGCACCTCGAACTGCACCTGCGCCAGATCCTGGTCGATGGTGGACGCGACGATGGTGGTGAGGCCGGCAATGCGAGACAAATGCACCGGCGTCACGATGGTTGCGATGGGGCTTCGCAGATCGATCTCGACCGAGAGCGAATTCGAGAGCGCAGAGAGATTGAGCGCGCCGTCGACGGCCTGCACCTGCCAGCTGTGGACGCCGTCAGGGAGGTTCGGGTCAGAGAATGACGGAGTACCCGGGGGAAGAATGTAGGGCGAGAAGTCAGCGAACGACTGACCCGCAGGCGCGTTGGCGATCGCTCCGTCGCGATAGACGAGGTAGCCGCGCAGGTCGGGGGCCGTGACCTCCTGCCAAACCACGCTCACGTTGTTTTGCGAAGCGGTGGCCGAGATGAGGATGGGAGCCGGAGGCGCGGCGTTGTCCGTCTCGAAGGAGACGCTCGCGCTGGAGACGTTACCGGAAAGATCCTCTGCTTCGAGCACGACTGTCTGCACGGAGCCTGCGGGCAAGGTGGACGTGTCGACTTCGCCGAGCACCGCGTTGCGGGTGGGGACGGTGCCGCGGCTGAGCAGCGTGAGCGAAGTGGGCGCCTGTCCACTCCCAATCAGGAGACGGTATTCGCGGAAGTCGTCGAGGCTCCAGGCGGTGCCTCGCACGCTCACCACGCCGCCCAACACCGCACCCACAGCAGGAGCAGCCAGCAGCGCCTGGGGAGGCGTGCCGTCGACCCTCACCGCCACTTCGTTGGAAGGGGCGCTCTCGTTGCCGGCAGCGTCGACCGCACGCACGACATAGCGGTAGCTCCCATCGGCGACCGCGGGCTGGAGGTAGTTGGTATTCGCGAGCGCCTGCGGGGTCACCAGCGCGAGCGCTCCCGCTCCGAGTGCCCGATACACGAGGTACCCGGCGACATCGGCACTCGGACCGGCTGCCCAGCTCAAGGCCACGTCGCCTGGGCGGTGCACCGAGGCCGTCAAGCCAATGGGGGCGGCGGGAGGCGTGCTGTCGACCACCACTCGCACCTCGACGGTGCGCTCGTTCGCGGCGGCATCGACCGCGTGAACTCTGAGCGTGTGGACCCCACTCGCGAGAGTTCCTGAGAGCACAGCCAACGCCCCAGCGGAGACAGCCAGTGTTCCCGAGCCGATGACGACGGGCTGGGTGGCGCCCGGCTCACCCTCCCCGACCGACACATCCCAGCGCGTGAGCCGGGCATCGGTGATGGTGCCGATGACGGTGCTCAGCGTGCGCACGAGGCCAGGAGAAGGCGAGGAGACCGTCACAAGCGGTGGCGTCGAATCGAGCACCACTTCGACGACAGCGTCCGCCGTGTTGCCTGAGGTGTCGGTGACCAGCACGATGAGCTGACCTGGCCCATCTGTCTCTGCTGCGGCGTCCCAGGCGGTGAGCAGGCCTGAAGCGGGGGCCGAGCTGAGCGAAGCGATCCTGTGGCGCGCGCCAACGGTCGGGGCCCAGTCGACGACGATTGAGGCGACGTGCGCTTCGGTAATCGCGGCTTCGACGTTGATGAGGCCCCGTCCTCCCGACAGCAGCGCCCCCTGAAGCGGGCTCCTGAAGGCGACGAGCGGCAAAATGGAGTCGGACAAGAAGGAGACGGAGGTGATGCTTCGGTGACCGGCGGCGTCGTCAGCCTGGAGCTCGAGCCGGTGCGTGCCATTGGACAGCCCGGTCAGGTCAGCCAGACCACTGGGGGGCGGCACCCCGGCGGCGAGCACCGTGACGGTGCCGTTGGGCTGAGTGTGGCGCAGCTCCCAGGCGGTGAGGTGCGTGTCATTGACCGCCAACTGCAACGGCGTGCGGCCCGGCACGGGGGCCGTGGGCGAGAGGATCGCGACCTGCGGCGGCGCGGTGTCGAGCTCGAGGACGGATGTCGCAACGTCGGTCCCGACCGTCACCCTCACCTCGAACATCCCATCTCCGAGAGCCGCCAGCGCGCCCTGCGGGAAGGGATACGAAACAGTGCCCGCCGGCTGATTCGCTGCAGCCATCAGGCTGTAGACGACGCTGCCCTGCGAGAGGACCTCGATCGTCACCTGACCCTGCGCGCGGAGCTGCACGGTGGCCTCGGCCACATCGAGAATTCCGTCGCCGTCGGGCGAGACGAGCTTCGGCTGCACGTCGAACGAGACCAGCGCGGCCGTCGGCTGCACCGTGATTGGCGTCAGCACGGTCTCCACGTGCCCCGCAAGGTCGCTCACGCGCAGCCGCAACGTGTACAGGCCCGGGGTGAAGGCGCTGACCTCAATCGTCCCGAGTGCTCTGGCTGAAACAGGAGCCTGGCCCGAAGTGATCGGCACCCAGACAGAAGGCGTCGCGCCGCTGCCCACAGCGAGCTCGTAGCCGCTGAAGTGGAGATCTGACGCGGTGCCCACGGCCGAGACCGTGGCCTGCACCAACGCCCCGAGCGTCGGGAGGTCGATTCGCGCCACCGGGCGTGTGACGTCGACGGTGACCAGCTGGTCGAGGCCGACCCGCGACGTCTTGCCACATGCATCACGAGCCACCGCCTCGAGGCGGTATTCGCCGTCGGCGACCAACGCGCCGGCGATCGTCCCGTCCCACGGCAAGGAGTGAACGCCCGCCGGGAGCGTGAGGTCGAAGGCGCGCCCCAACAGCACGCCCTGCCGAGAGACCTCGAGTGCCACCTGCGCCTGCACGTTCAAGGAAAGCGCGAACGTCGTGGCCTCCAACAGACCATCGCCGTCGGGAGAGATGAGCGCGGGGTTCACCGCAGCCGACTGCACGACGCGCACAGGCTCGCCGAGGCGAATGACCGCGGACTGAGTGCAGGTCGAGCCACCGCTGACGTCGCGCGCCCCCAGGAACAGCTCGTACTCACCACCCGGGATGCCGTCGGCTACGATGCGGGTCGAGACGTTGCCTGCTGAGGAGAGCGGTGCTTCGAACGCCACCACCGGGGTCGGCTGACCGGGCGCACGCAACAGCACCGCCCATTGTTCTGGGTTGGCGTCGGAGACCGTACCGCTGACCTGGAAGACGTGCTGGATGGTGCCGTCGAGCCTTCGCTCGGGGAGCGGACACACCGTGCCGGAGTTGGGCAAGGACAGCGTGGCGAGCGCCGGCGTCTTGTCGACCACGATGCTTTGGGTCTCGGGCAGCAACGCGCTCCGGGAGAGGCCGACCGAATCGGTGACATCGAAAGAGACGAGATACCGGCCCTCCACCAGCGGTAGGGTGTCGATGTTGGCCACCGCTGAGCGATCCCCCGGAGTGAAGAGGAGAGGAAGCGCCATTCGAGGCTGCCCGACCAAAGGGAAGAAGTTTGCGCTCGCAGCGGCCAGCGGCGCGCTCGCATTGACTGACGCCGCCCACACTGCCGAGTTCGCGCTGCACCAGGGTGCGGTGTTGGCTCGCGCGGCAGAAGCGGAGAGCGTCAGGCAAGGCACCTCCAAGGGTGGCGGTGAAGAGCAGCCGCTGCTCGAGACGATTGAATCCCACATCGAGCCGTCGGCCAGTCTCGCGGTCAGGCGCACGAAGATTGGGCGGCAGGTGTCTCCAGTCAGGAGAGGAACACTCAGCGTGGTGTCCCCAGCGAAGCCCGGGAAGGTGCCGCGGATCGACCACGAGGTATTGCCATCGCGGCTGGTCATGAGATCAAGGCTCGTGATGACCTGGCCGTGCATGTCCTCACGAACGGATGCGACGAGCGATCCCTGCGCGAAGCTCACGCCCTGGAGAATGAGGCCGCAAACGTCGGTGTCTTGAAAGAGCGTGGTGGGCTGGCCAGCGATCGTGGTCGCGACGACGACGCTGTACCGGCATTGGCTGAGCGTCGAGGTGTCATAGACGCCCGTCCCGACGAACGGCTGCGAGGCCTCGAGGGCACCCGTGCTGCGGCTGAAGTAGGAAACGGTGCCGGTCGGAGCCGCACCCGGGATCTCGATGCGCAGACCCCCGACTCCCGAGGAACACACGCTCCCTCCGGCGGCGACGACCGTTCCGGTCTTCAAGCGCAAGGTGGTGCTGAAGGTGCGCCCGGTGATCGTGGTGGCGACCACCTGCACCTCACTGGGCGGCGTGCCGGCATTCAAGAAAGAGGTGTCGAGCATCACGAGGTCACTGCGCGTCGTGGGCAGCACGGGCACGTTGAGGCCCAGCGGGCTGGTGACGGTCGCGGTGACCTCGGCCAGTGGCTCGCTGATTGAGCTGGCGAGGGCGATCGCGAGGCGCCTCGGTGAGGCGGCGGTGCCGGCTGGCGGCAACTCGAGCGCGCTCAGATCAAACTCTGGGGCTGAGGCGTCCGTGTTCGTGGGCTCCACGAAGGCGTCCAGCCCGGGGAGCTGCCGACCTCCGGGAATTTCGACGCAACCGACATCGAAGGTGGGAGCGGTCGGCGCGTACAGGCCCAGCACGAAGAGCCGCTCCGCCGGGCGGCTGGCCGGGCTCACGACGAGATTGCCGCCATGGTCTTCCGAGCGGATCCGGAAGCTGCGGCCAGCGAGGTCGGAGAGCGAGATTGCCTCCTGGTGCGGCAACGGGTCGGCTCCGGTCTTCGATGGGCCAAAGCCGCTCTGCGAGTACGGCGCGCTCGATTCGATCGCCCAGCTCTTGAGATGCGGGTCGGTGGCGGCGTGGCGATAGAGCGCGAGGATGGCAGGCACGAATCGGAGACCGAGCTCGCGCTGGCGACAGGTGAACGCGGGCACCACTCCGCGCGCAAAGGTCGCCACGGACCCGGTGCCGAGCGGATGATTCCATTCGAGGGTGACTGCCGGAGGCGTCACGTCGACCGCGACACCTACCCGCGCTCCTTCGAGCTCAATCGCGTAGTCGCCTTCAGGCACTGAGGCGCCGACGTCATCGCGGCCGTCCCACTGGGCGGTGCCGGGGCCGCTCGCGAGCGCCGTGCGCGACATGCGCCTGATGGTCGCGCCGCCATCGGCCGCGGTCACGCTGACGTCGAACGTGGTGGGCCCTGAGGCGGTGTAGCTGAGGATCGCCTCGTCGTGAGTCCCATCGCCATTCGGTGAGATCACCTCGGGCGTGCGCTGAATGTTGGAGACCACCACTGACGTGTCTGGGGAGACGAGCTGGGTGGTGCTCCGACGGGTGTTGCCCGCGAGGTCGGTCGCAGTGACCTGCACCTCATAGAGGCCGGAGGCTGACGGAACCCACTGGGCGAAGTCTCCGTCGATGACCGAGGTGGTTCCGCGCGCCACCACCACCAACGGCACCGTCGACCGGTAGGGCCGCACAGCGACCTCGAAGGAATCGAAGTTGAGATCGGTCACCGTGCCGCGAAAGGTGAAAGCAACAGAGTTCGTGCTTCTCCGCGCTGTGAAGCTGTTGGTCAGGTTGCCCAGCGAGACGAAGCCGCCCCCCTGCCGCGGGTCGTACAGAAAGCTTCCCAGGGGCGAGAAGGTGATGGCGTTGCCCGCCTCTGAAGAGACCATCCCAAGGAGGGTCGCAGGGCTGCCAACGGGGTTGCTGACAAGCACGGCGTCCGAAGAAAACGAGGTGCCATCATTCGTGTTGGTTTTCTCGCGCAAGGTGGCGAGGGCCTTTCGGTCGGGGCTCAGGCCAGCGCCGACTTTCGGTGCCGTCAGCACGGTTCGCGACACGCCGGTTCGCACATCGAGCGCCCGAACGTTGCTGCTGTTTCCCACGGCGACCAGCACCTCGGTATCGGAGAGCCAGGTCACCAAAGGGGCCTGCGGCTTGATGACTGACACCGGCGAGAAGGGCGCGGGGAACTGCACTGTGAGCGGCCCGCCGAGTGGATTCGTCATGAGGCTGCGATCCTCCATCACCCAGGCGAAGTAGTCGGCCTTCGGCGAGAGGCTCGCGCTCAGAAAATTCCTCGGCATGACCGAGACGACGCGCCTCATGGAGCCGTCGAGGCGCATCGCTTCGACCTGCAGGGTGTTCGAGGCAGGAATCAGCGACCCAAAGAAGATCTCCTCGCCGTTCGGGTGGAAAATGGGGGGGAAGGTGTTGACCGCAAGCTCGACGACATTCACGACGCCAGTCGCCACGACACGAACCACTCCCGTCGAGAGGTCGAACAGCCAGAGCTTGCCGACGTTTCGATTGCCTGAGTACACCCGGGTGATGCCCGCGAACTTGAGCCCATCGGGCGAGCGGGCCCACTCAGACGAAGGGAAACGATCGATGAACTCACAATCAAAGGACAGCGGCGTCAGTCGCTGCAGCGGCTCGCCCGAAAGCCCCTGCTGGTAGATACCGCATTCGGCCCCGGTCGCGTTGAAGTCGGCTTGGTTCCAGCCGCCGTACAGGAGAGCGGAATCATCAGAGGTGGCGTACGCCGGCATCATCATTTCGTACTGGCGCAACCACGTTCGCGTTCGAATCAGGGGCGTTCCGACGGCGGCGAGGATGCTCGAGCGATTCGTATCAAGCGTCACTGCAATGCTTCCGAGCAGCGAGGCTTGCGCGCCCGCGCCTGAGAACGCCTTGACCTGGTAGGTGCCGTCGAGGGCGAGCTGACCGTCTTCCGTCCGCCCGTCCCAGACCAACCGCGCAGTCGTCGCTGCCGAGGCAGACAAGGTGCGAAGGGTCGCCCCATCGCTGTCGAGCACCAGCACCTGTATGGGCGCCGCGAGGGGCTGGGTGATCGAAACGGAGGTGTCGTCCTTCACGCCGTCGCCGTTGGGCGAGAAGTAGAGGTTCGAGACCGCCACCGGCCCGGACTGCACCTGAAACTGCGTGGTGGCCTCGTTGTTGTCATGGCGTGCTTCGGTGGCGGCAGTCGAAGCAGTCACGGTCAGAATCTGGGTGCCCGTGAGGCCCGTCGTTGGCACGGAGAAGGCGGCAGAGGTCTCCTGGCCGCCAACGAGGTCCGCCAGGGTTCGGGTACCCAGGACCTGGCCCGTCGACGCGCTTCCAAGGAAGAGCGTCAGCACTGGGGCCGACGCCGCTTGCTGGCCCAGATTGCGCACGAAGACCGTGACGGACACCGTCGCACCCTGAACCGGGAAGGCCGTGTCGAGGCGAACATCTGCGCTCGTCAATGCGAGATCAGCGCGCGAGCGAGCCGTCACGCGGAGCACGGTGAGGTTGTCGGCCTCGTCGAACTCCTCGACCGTCTCATCACCATCGAGCTTCGCGATCACGTCGATGGGGCCGGACGAAGCAGGCGTGAAGGGAGCGGTGACCGTGACCGACCCATGGGCTGCGACCACCGGGACCGTCTGTCGGCTGAGGAGCGTGCCTGAGGGGGGCTGCCCCGCCCAGAGTTCGACCGCGATATTGGCTGCGTCCGTCGCGCCCGTATTCGAGATGATCGCGGAGATCGTCGAGGCTTGACCGAGCAGCGGCGGCATCGGCACGAGGCTGAGTTGCCCCGGGAGAACCACGAGATTGGCCAGCGTCGAAGGGGTGACGGTCAGTGGAATGGTCTGACTGTCGTTGGCTGCATTTCCATCACCCGATGTAGAGGCCATGACCTCGAGCAACAAGGCGCCCGTTCGAGTCGGACGGACGACGAGCGTCGCTGGCTGCGTGCCCCCCGCGACGACTGGAGCTGCCACGATCGTCAGGGTCTCGAGCAGCGCACCTGACCCGTCGCGCAGTCTGACTCTCGCCGTTGCGTTCGACGCGTCCGCGGTTCCACCGTTGGTCAGCACGAAAGACACGGTCACGCTCTGGCCCTGGCGTGCAGTCGAGAGACTCGCGGTCAGCGCCGTGACGCCGACGTCGACGGTCGGGACGATGGGGACGAGGGCCGAGGCCTGGTTGTTGTCTTCGTAGGGCTCGGCAAAGGCGTCGTCCGGGTCCACAATGAGCGTCGCTGTCAGTGGGTTGCTCAGATGGGTCACCACGACGTTCGAGGAAACGAAGGCCGAAGACCGCGGCCCAATGGTGACCAGGGTCCGGGTGCTCGCACCCCCGACTCGCAGCTCGACGACGACATCCCTCGCTTCGGTCTGTCCGAGGTTGTCCACCCCGCCCGTGACCGTCACGATTCCGGGGAGCGAAACGAGGCCCGGTGCGCCCACGACCACCGTGTGCACCGCGAATTCAGGCACCGTCGGGGCGGGCTGCACGAGCAAAGGAAGCGCCGCCCGGTTGTCGTCTTTGCGCGTCTCGTCGAGAGTCCCGCCGGGGTCGACGGCGATGAAGACCTGCGTCGACCCTGCGTGCCCCGTCGTGTCCAACACGAGCTGGATGGTCGTGGAACTTCCCGCGGCAATGGCGCCCAGAGCCACTCCCGTCGAGACCGCGCTTCCGTCGGAGGCGTAGGCTTGAACCTGCGTGGGCGATGACGCGGCGTAGCTCGTGTTTCGAACCGTCAGCGTCACGCCGACCTGGGCGCCATCGAGCACCTCGGCACGAGTGACGACGACGTCTGCCACCGCCAGACTCAAGTTCGGCGTGCGCAGCAATCGGAGTGCCTTCAGCGCGAGGGCCGTATCGGAGATCGAGCCACCAAAGCTGCCGTCGGTCCATTGTCGGCCCAGCAGGAAGCTTGCCCCCGAGGTGGCCTCGACGAGGGTGAGTTGTTGCCATCCGTCGAGCGCGATGAGTGCGAGCGCGGTCGAAGAAGTCGAGAGGCTGTTTTCTCCGAAGCTTCCGTCTGACTGGCGGTGCGCCCGGAGAAACACGCTGCCGCTCGCACTGGCTGCAGCAGTGCCCGCGGTCTGCGGCCCATGGCGGAGCGCAACCAACACCTGCGCCGTCATCGCGACGCGGCTCGAACCGCCAGCTCCAGCCGGCCAGCCACCATCCGAATTCTGCCGCGCAACGAGGTACTCGATCAGCGGCGCGATCACGGCCGGAGCCGTGCCGGCCGCGATGAGCGCTTCAAGTGCCAGGGTGGAATCGAGAACGGTGGACGAATAGCCGCGTGCGAGGCCGTACCCGTCGTCTTGATTGAGCCCTGCCCTGTCGATGTGACCCGCGAGCACCGCTTCGACTGAAGAGGTGGGCTGATGCGCAGCGAGCAGGCCCAGCGCGCGACGCGCAGTGCTGTCCACGTCTTCGGCCGCACTCTGCGAGAGCCCAGCGCCACCGCGCTGCAATGAGATTGGAACCCGCGCATCGCCGCCGAAGAGCGTCAGCGCTTCGAGCGCCAGCTGCGAATCGCGCGTGGCCGTAAGAGCAGTGTCTTGCCACAGCCCCGTCGGCGCCTGGCGCGAGAGGAGGTAGTCGACACCACGACTGACGTCGGGGCAGCTCGAAAAGGGCGCCGCCGGAACTTCGAGCAGCTCGGTCTCCATGACCGCTCGGCCTCTGGTGAGGAAGAAGAACTCGTTCGCGAGGCGGCGACGGACGGCGTCGACGTAGTCGACCTGGGCTGGCGTGGGAATTGACTGGCCGGGAGGAAGCAACAACACGAAGGCAGCTCGAAATGCCTTCTGCGCGTGGGCGGCGTCAGGCACGCGCGCGCCGTTCGCCGCGATTACCGCGCCGATGCCGAAGGTCTTGGCGGTCGCGGTGATTTTGGTGCCGATGGGAGGAGGCAGATCGGTCGGGGTGAACGGCGTGCCCGGTGCCGGCTCCAGCACGGTCATGGGTGTAACTTCAGCCGGCGTGGCCAGGCCCATCAAATAGAGGTCGAGCCACGAGTAGCGCCGCTGCGATGACTGCGC
The DNA here is from genome assembly GCA_043773025.1 of Archangium sp. GTDB lineage: Bacteria > Myxococcota > Myxococcia > Myxococcales > Myxococcaceae > Archangium_A. The sequence continues at coordinate 12,333 of JAYVFP010000101.1, read as the reverse complement.
GGTCCAAGCGCCAGGAGGGCCTTCGACCCAATCACTGCCGTAGAGAAGCGACGCGTCTGAGTCGAAAAAGAAGCTCCAGTGCGCACCGTCGCGGCCGGTCAACGCGTCGGGAGGAAGGCCGGGCGCCTGCAAGCTAAGGAACGCGGCAAACTGGTGATGAATTTCGTGAGCGGCGACCGAGATCGCCCCGTCAACGGACAGCTGAGGCTGTGCGGGATCGAGCGCGCGAACGTCGAGGTAGCCCTTGAGCCGCTGAGCGCTGCCAAAGCTCAAACCCAGATCGTGAAGAGGTCTGCCTGCACCGAGACCGTCGATCGAACTGCGCACCGACGTGTGGAGGCCTGCCTCATCGACCAACCCGGTTTGAAACGCTGGGAAGACCACGAGGAAGTCATACGAATCGGAGTGCGTGGAGAAGAATTGCCGCGCCACAGTCTCGCGAGTCGCTCGTCCAGCCGCGGTGCGAAGGTACGAGCCTGCGGGGGCAGAAATAAGCGAAACGTGTCCGTCGTCAGCGCAGAGCGCGGTGCTCGCGCAGGCGAACGTCAGCACGACGACCAGTCTCGCTGCCCATGAAGTCACGCCCGCCCCGCTCGTTGCCGTCCTGAAAATACAGCGCCCTTGGCGGACCGTAGACGACCCAGGATGAGGCAGCAAGCAAGAGATTTAGATCGACGATACGCTTCTCTGCCATGAGCAGGATCTGGTTCAGCGTCGCCGCAATTCTCCTCTCAATCGCTGGCCTTCTTGTTCCTCCGCTGGCTTTGGTAGCGATTGGAATGGGGCTTCTCGCAATGCGGCAGCCCTCTCCCGGCGACAGAGGGCGAGGAAAGTTTGCCGTGGCGCTCTCGTGTACAGGCCTACTCGTGCTCGGAGGAATGCTACTGAGATCGCGAGAAAAGACCTCAAGTGAGATCGAGTGTCGGGTCGGCCTCGAGGCTCTTGACCTTGCACAGGACGCGCACAGGAAGACGAGAGGACGTTACGCGAGCAATGCTGATGAGCTCGGGCTGCCAATCGCTTCGCAATACTTCCTCGCAGCGAGCGGCGAACATGAGGCCGCGCTCCAACGACTTAAAGTAGGCAGAGACGGGCAGTGTCCGAATTGCGCTGTCACCATGGCATGTCTCGATGGGGCTCAAACTTGGTGGACGATCACCAGCGGAGGAAAACCCACCACTCACGAGGCACCCTGAGTGCCCCTCCCGCCGGCTGGCGACGCTGGCTGAGGACCGCAGCGCGAGAGCGCCGATCCGGTTTCTGCCCGAGCAAAGTCGCTCGCTCGCAAGAGCGATCGACGCGCGTGGCGATGGCGTGGTCAGTTCGCCTCCCTACGGAGGTGGCAAACGGAACGCGCTGGAAGCCCACGGTGGAATGCAGCGCGCGAGAGCAGCGGCTGCTGAAGGTCGCAGGGAAGAGTCGCAACCTCTTCGTGTTTCTTCGCGAACATCGACACGAGTTTCGGAGCGGCCGGCATCAAGACCATCGCCGAGCGCCTCGTCAAGCCAAGGCCTTGATATCACATCGACGCGAAGTGGATGTCAGTGCCCCTTGGTACACCGCTCGTTATGAAACATGCGTACTCCGTGGTCGAAGTCGCGCGCCTTCTGGGGCAGCAGCCCGCGGTGACCCGTGAGCTGATCAACTCGGTCTTCGAGGGCCCACGCGACGTGCTCTCGTTTCAGGATCTGGTGCTCGTGCGCGCCGCGCGCGAACTGGCTGAGCGCAAGGTGCCCAAAGCGAAGCTCACCGAGGCCCTCAACCGCGTCCGCGAAGAGCTGCCCACCGATGAGCCGCTCTCTTCCGTCACCATGCAGAAGGTCGGCAAAGAGCTGGTGGTCAACGCCGGCGCCACCAAGTGGAACGCAGCGTCAGGCCAGCAACTGCTCGACCTCGGTCGTGCACCGCGGGGAGCGACCTGGCTGCGGCCGGTGCCCACCCGTGATGCCGACGCCCTGTTCGCGAGCGCCGTGCAGATGGAAGCGACCGAGGACCCTGGCGCGCTCGAGGCCTACGCTGAAGCCGTCGCCGCAGATCCCCACCACGCCGATGCCCACGTGAACCTGGGGCGCATGCTGCACCTGCAGGGTCGGCTCCACGAAGCCGAAGCCCACTACGTCGCGGCCATGGTGTCGCGGCCCACCGATGCCACGGCCTGCTTCAACCTGGCCGTGGTGCTCGACGATTTCGGGCGCATCGACGAGGCGATCGCCCGGTACCGAGAGACGCTCGAGCTCGACCCGAACGTGGTCGACGCCTACTTCAACCTCTCCCGCCTCTACGAAAAGACGGGGGAGAAGGTGGCCGCCATTCGCAACCTGAAAGACTACCGGCGCCTCAGCGCACCTCGCTGACGCTCCACTCGATCGTCGCCATCAGCTCCTTGCGGCGCTTCTGCACGTCGACGTCGAGGAACTTCACGGCCTCCTTCATGCGGTCCATCAGGCGGAAGGGCTTCCGCTTGCTCTGCTTGACCTGCATCAGCGCGTGCACGAGCCAGGGGAAGACCGCGGTCACGTCGCAGTGCACGTAGACCGAGCCGGTCTCGACCGCGTCGGCAGAGACCTTGCCCCAGGTGTGGCCTTCACCCGCGGGGCAACTGGAGAGCGCGCCGTTGTCGACCGGGTCGACGCAGAACTGCACGTCGATGTCGAAGCCCGAGGTGGGCACGTTGAGAATTTGATCGAGCAGCGGCTCGCCCTGCAGCGTGTAGTTCTTGGGCACGCCGCCACCGAGAATCCACACCGCCATGCGCTTGTTGAAGTGGTGCCGACAGTAGTGCTGGATGGCCGCCATCTCGTAGACGTCTTCGTTGATGTCGAGCTCGAACTTGAACTCGGGCCCCAGCAGCTTCTTGAGCTTCACCACGTTCAGGAAGATCGAGCCGTCCTGCACGGCACCTACGAAGATCGGCACGGCGCGGCGGTAGCAGGTCGACAGGAGCGAGGGCTGCTCGACGCCGAGCTCCTCCTCGATCGCGTTCATGTGCTTGCCGAGCAGGTAGTGGAACTCAGGGGTGGTCATCTTCTTCTGGAAGTCCGCGTGGCGGATGAGCGCCGAGAAGAGCCGGTCGGTGTCGAGCAGCACCTCTTCGGCGAAGCCCAGGTCGTAGATGCGAATGATGCGCGCCGTGCGGTACTGAATGTCGCCCGCGTTGGGGTTCACCTCGCGAATGTGGTGTTTCAAGACGCGGTGAGCGTCGTGATACAAGTTCGCGCCCGTGGTGGTGATGGCGCTGATGACGCCCGTCTCGACGAGGGGAATGATGCAGCTCTGGTGCAGGCCTGCCGGCGTCATGGCGCCCGACAGGGTGAGGAAGACGGCCGCGTTCTCCTCGAGCGAGCGGCGCATCAGCTCGAAAGCGGTGCGTTCCTGGCGGCCCACGTAGGCGCCAAACGCGGTCTCGAGCAGCTCGATGGCTGTTTCTTTGCCGGTAATCGGCCGAGGGTTGACTCGGCGGGCTTTGTCATACGTCTTGCGAAGCGTCTGCTGGGTCTTGGTAGCCATGAGCGCGGGCGGTATACACCCGAACCTCAACACGGCCGATCTGGAGTTTTCCTTTGAAGAAACTGACTTTGCCTCTCGCCGCGGTCCTCACCATCCTGGGCTGCAACTGCCGCGACATGCAGCCCGCGGGCACCGTTCCCGACTTCGTGCCGAACCCCACCGCGTTGAGCTTCTCTGCGTGCCCCACGCGCGATGAGAACAACCGGGTCGTCAGCGACGTGTTTCCCGACACCAAAAAACTGACCATCAGCAACCAGGGCCGCGTCGACGGTGAGCTGGCGCTGTCTCTGAGCGGCGCGGGCGCTTCGTCCTTCACCCTGGGCAGCGGCCTGCCCACCTCGATCGTTCGCCTCGGCGACGTCGAGATCCCCATCTCCTTCTCCCCGACCGCCAAGGGTGACGTGCGCGCCGATCTGACCATCGACGACAAGACGGACAGCACGGAGAACCGCGTGGTCACGTTGATCGGCTCGGGCATCAACCTGCCGGCGCAGCCCTCGATCGAGACCGCCCCTCAGAAGAAGGACCTGAGCGGCTTCCTCACCTGCACCGCCGACAGCCCGCTCTCCGACTGCACGCTCGATTTCCCCGACACGCTGATGGATCAGTCGGCCACCCTGCAACTGAAGATCCGCAACCGGGGCTGCCCTGCGCTGAAAATTACCGCGATCGAGATCGACGGCGTCACCACCCAGGGAACCAACGACGGCTTCACCCTCGACTCGCCGTCTTCTTCGCCCAGCGTGAGCTCGCCCATTCTGCTCTCCACCGCTGACGGCACCGACGAGACCACCATCACCCTGCGCTTCACCGCGACGGATGACGGCTCGGGCTCCACCACGCAGTCGCACTACGCGGTGCTCACGCTCAAGAGCAACGACCCGGTGATCGGCGATGGCGCGGCCAACCCGGCCCGCCTCACCATTCAGGCCAACGCGATCAAGCCGAGCATCTACGTGTCCCCCACCAGCTGCAACTTCACCAACGCGCAGGACGTGTGCGGCAACGCGACGCGCATTCAGAACAAGGCGAACTTCCGCGTCACCAACGACGGCAGCACGCCCATCTTGATCTCCGGTGTTCGCTTCCGTTCGTCGGGCAACACCACCAGCAGCGACAGCCGCTTCTCGGTCACCCAGAACGTGGCCGGCCAGATGATTCAGCCGACCGCCAACGCGACCATCGTGGTGACCGAAGTCGATCAGCCGCTGCTCGTCTCTGACCAGCTCGAGATCGTCGCCGACATCCCCGGCATGGGCGCAGGTTCAGGCGGCACCGTGGTGGTCTCGGTGATCAGCGGCATCAAGCCCTGCCTCACCACCGACCCGATGGATGAGATCGACTTCGGAGACCCCACCGAAGAGCTCACCGCTCGCACCTTGCGCATTCGCAACGGCATGGGCTGCGGCACGCTCATCGTCAACTCGGTCGGCGTCTCGATGCAGCCGTTCTTCTCGCTCATCGACCCGCCGATCACGCCGAACTCATCGGTTCCCGCAGGCGGAATGTTGGAGACCACCGTGCAGTATCGCCGCCCCACCTCGGGCGGCATGCAGCTGGCTGAGTTGTCGGTCGTGTCGAACGACACGGACTACGGGGCGCCTGCCTACAAGAAGTTGATCCTCCGCTCGAACGCGGCGCTCGACCAGATCCCCAACGCGGGCATCACAGCCTGTCAGCCGGCCCAACTGGTCAACGATCCGAACTGCGTGATGGGTTCGCAGACGGCCGCTGCGTTCAACCTCTCGATGATCACCCCTGACGAGATCACCCTCTCGGGCGCGACGTCGACCGACAACAACATGGTGCGCGAGTACCGCTTCACCCTGCTCCCGCCGATCCCGGGCGGGGCGACCACCGCAGCGCTGCAGAACAACAACATGCGCACGATGACCAACAAGGTGAAGCTCACCATTCCGTCGGGCGTCACCGGCACCTTCCGCGTCGGTCTCAAGGTGTGGGACGACCGCGGCCAGGAATCGGCCAACACCGACGTGATTACGGTCAACATCTACCCCTGACGCCCTCGACTTCGCTCGTAGGGTTGATCGAAATAACGAACCGACACCGTTCATCCCGAGCGGAGTCGAGGGATTACCTCGCCTTCGGGCGGTAAGTGCCCCCTCGACTGCGCTCGGGGAGACCGGTGATTGGAGTGATTTCTATTTCGGCCAACCCTGTCGGGCAGGCCGGTGATGGAACCCGATTCCTATTTCCGCCAACCCTCGCGCATCAACGCCGGTAGTTCACTTCAGCCGAACTGAACCGAGCGGCGGGTCATCGAGCCCACCCAGAACCCCTCGATGGGAAACGTGGGCGCTGGGTCATCGAGCGCCGCGCCCATCGCCACCAGCAACGGCACGAAGTGTTCGTGCGTGGGCAATGCGATGCGCACGCCGGGCGCCTTCTGCCGGTACTGCATCAGCGCATCCACGTCCTTCTTGAGCAGCGCTTCGGCCGTCCACTGGTCGAACTCGGCGGCCCACTGCGGCGTGGGGAACTTGTCGTCCCAATCGATGTACCGAAGGTTGTGGGTGATGAACCCGCTGCCGATGATCAACACGCCTTCATCACGCAGCGGCGTGAGCGCCTTGCCCAGCTCGAGCAGCTCCTTGGGCTCCATCGACGGCAACGACGCCTGCAGCACCGGCACGTCGGCCCTCGGGTACATCGCGACCAGCGGCACGTACGCGCCGTGATCCAGGCCCCGCTTCGGATCATCGGCCGCGTTCTTCACCAACGAGTGCAGCCGGGCCGCCAGCGCTGGCGCTCCGGGTGAGGCGTACTTCTGCTCGTAATGGTGTTTGGGAAAACCAGAGAAATCGTAGACCAGCGGCACTGGCGTGGTCGCGCCCAGGGTGAAGGGGCGGGCCTCCCAGTGGGCTGAGAGCATCAGGATCGCCTTGGGCTTTCCCAGCTTCGAGCCCCACGCGCTCAGCTCACCGACCCACGAAGGGATGTCGAGCAGCGGCGGCGCACCGTGCGCCACGAACAAGGTGGGTAGACGCTTCTTTGGCTCCGCCATCACGCGCACCCCGGTTGCTGCAGCGGCCGCGATGACTTGCCGGCGGGTCAGGTCGATGTTCGACACGCGAGGTACCTTACCCATCAGGGCAAGGCCGCACCGTCGCGCCTGGCCCATTCGACCAGCAGGGTGGTCTGGGCCGGGGTCAACTTCGCTTCAGGGTGGAGCTTCAGGTAGATGGCCATCGGCATCTCGCCTTCCCCCACTTCCTCTGCGATCTCCTTGAACTTCTTGAGCTTGCGGCCCTCTTCGAAGCCCTGCCACAGGGAGAAGTTGAGGTGCTTGCGGCCGTCGTTCACGTCTTTGGTGACCAACCACGACACCGGCGCCACCTGCGAGTACCAGGGCCACTTCGACTCGTTGGAGTGGCAGTCGTAACAAGACCTCTTCAACAGGTTCATCACCTCGGCTGGCGCCTGGATTTCACCGGTGACGGGCGGGTTGGTCTGCTCAGGGCGAACGACTTGAATGAGCAGCACCAGCACGCCGAAACCCAGCGCCACCTTCGGGAGCACCTTCATCCCACCCACCTATGTCCGACCCGCCTACGGGGGCAACAAAAGTCAGCGCGCGGGGCCCAGAAGCCCGGCTCATGCGGAGGACGGCTTTTGCGTTGTGCCCCTCAAGACCCTCTGGTACGCGGCGCGCGCTTGAAAGACCCCGACGAAGGGTTGTCCCCACTGGCCCAATCATACCGAGCGGCAGAACCGTGGTTGAGCGCGGTCTGGCAATTCACAGGGTCCGCGTTGTTCGGAGTGGGTGCGGGGTACGGGTTGGACAGGTGGTTGGGGATTGGGCCCTGGGGCCTGATCATCGGCGGGATGGGTGGCAGCGCGGTCGGCTTCTACGCGTTCATCCGCAAGGCCAACAAGTTGATGGAAGAGCAGAAAAAGAAACCGGAATGAAGAGCCTCCACACCATGCTGCCTCTGACCCTCGCACTCGGCGGCGTCGTCGCGGCATTGGCGTTCGTGTTGCCCATCGAGGTGGGCAGCCGCACCTCGGCGCTCATCGGGGCGCTGGTGGCCTCGGCGCTGGGCGCGGTCTCGCTGGTCTTGAAGACGCAGTTGGGCAAGGGCTTGACCGGCACGGCCGCGCTCAAGGTCACCATGACCACCCTGGGTTTGTCCTTCATGCTCCGCCTGATGGCCGTGGGCCTGGGCGCCGTGGTGATGAAGCAGAACCCCGCGCTTTCTCCTTTCGCGTTCGTCATCGCGTTCTTCGTCGTGTCGCTCTCGCAGCAAGTGCTCGAGACGCGCAGCCTGCTCAGCAGTGCAACACCAGTGAAGGTGACCTCATGAAGCAATTGGCCCTCATCGTTCTCGCGCTGTTCGCGGCTCCTTCTTTTGCCAATGACGAGCACGCCGTCGACCCGAATGCCCCGGTCGACAAGAAGAAGGAAACGGCCGAATTCATTCTCCACCACGTCGCAGACGACACCGTCTTCGAGATGGAGATCCCTTTTCCCCCGTACCACCTGCCCGCGATTCACATCGCCGAGGCGTTCGAGTTCCTGAAGTTCGAGCGCGTGCCGGGCGCCTGCAGCGGTCACACCCCCGCGGGTTTCGAGAGCTTCCCGTCGCTGGGCCTCTTCATTCACGGCTGCTGGGATCTGCGCCCCACCAAGGCCATCTTGATGATGTGGATCGCCTGCGCGGTGTTGTTCACCCTGCTGTTCTTCGGGCGCAAGCGTGACTCGAACGGCGTGCCCAAGGGCACCCTGGCGCACCTCATCGAAGTGCTCGCCCTGTTCGTGCGCGATGAGATCGCCGTGCCCAACCTCGGCAAGGAAGAGGGCAAGCGCTACACGCCCTACCTCACCTCGTTGTTCTTCTTCATCCTGGCGATCGACTGGCTCGGCCTCATTCCCGGCATGTTCGCGGCGACCGGCGTGGTCACCGTCACGGCGGCGCTGGCCATCATCACCTTCGTGATGATTCAGGTCGCCGGCATCCGCGCGGCGGGGCTGGGCGGCTACCTCGCGCACCTCACCGGCGGCGTGCCTGCCTTCCTGTGGCCCATCATGATTCCGGTCGAAATCATCGGCCTGTTCACCAAGCCCTTCGCGCTGCTCGTTCGTCTCTTCGCGAACATGCTCGGCGGCCACATGGTCGTCTTCTTCCTGCTCTCGCTCATCTTCGTGTGGACGCTGGGCGCCGCCGTGGTCGCGCTCCCGCTCACCGTGGCGATCTTCTGCCTCGAGATCTTCGTGGGCATTCTTCAGGCGTACCTCTTCACCCTGCTCACCAGCCTGTTCATCGGCCAGGGCGTCGCGATGGGTCACCACGCGCACGCAGACGACCACGCTCACTGAGTCGTCAAGACTCGAACAAGAACCCCGCGGTGAGGTCACCGCGCTGGAGGTAGTACCCGATGGGAAAGTACCTCGACCCCCCCGAGAAGCGGGTCACACAACAGAAAGTATCGACACCATGAACCTCACCTCAGCAATGCTTGCCTACCTCGGCGCCGGTCTCGGCGCTGGTCTTGCCATCATCGGTGCCGGCAACGGCATCGGCCGCCTCGCCGCCTCGGCGATGGATGGCATCGCCCGTCAGCCGTCGGCTGGTGGCGACATCCGCGGCGCGATGATCGTCGCGGCCGGCCTCATCGAAGGCGCGACGTTCTTCGCCCTCGTGATCTGCATCCTGCTCGCGCTCAAGTAATTCGTCGTGACTCTGCTCTTCCCTCTCCCTCGCAAAGGGAGAGGGTCGAGCGAGCGAAAATCGCCGTTCAGTCAAGGACACACAAAATGAACTTCCTCGTGCTCGCCAGCAACAGCTTCACCGACGTGAAGCCCGGCCTCATCATCTGGACGTGGATCACCTTCATCATCGTGCTCTTCATCCTCCGCCGTTTCGCGTGGGGCCCGCTGCTGTCGGCGGTGGAAGGCCGTGAGAAGAACATCACCAACGCCATCGAGAGCGCCAAGCGTGAGCGCGCCGAGGCCGAGAAGCTGCTCGGTGAGCAGAAGACGGCCATCGCCTCGGCCCGCCAGGAAGCGGCCGACGCGGTTCGCAAGACCCAGGCCGACATGGAGAAGTTCCGCGAAGAGCTGATGAACAAGGCCCGCAAGGAGGCCGACTCGCTGAAGGCCGACGCCCAGCGCGCCATCAACGACGAGCGCGTGAAGGCCATCGCCGAGTTGAAGGCTGAGGCCGCCAAGCTGTCGATCGCCATCGCGGAAAAGCTGCTCGGTGAGAAGCTCGACGACGCCAGGCACCAGGCGCTCGCACAGCAGTTCGTGCAGGACCTCGGCAAGAAGCAGACGCCGCTCGCCTGAGTCTTTCCCTGTAACGAATGGACACCGCTCATCCCGACAGGGTTGAGCGAAGTAAGGAGCGCCCACCGTTCATCCCGAGCGGAGTCGAGGGATTATCTCGCCTTCGGGCGGTAAGTGCCCCCTCGACTGGGCTCGGGGAGACCGGTGATGGAACGGATTTCGGTCAAGGGCGCTGCCACTTACTCCACGGTGACGAGCGAATAGTTCACGCGCACCTGGCCACGCTCGCGATCGAAACGAATGTGCGCTCCATCGGTGCCGGTGACTTCCACTGAGAACACGTCAGGCAACCCGTCATCACCCGCGGCATCAGGCCCCCACTCCAGAGGCGTCTTCGTCACCCGCCACTGCCCGTTGGCGAGCAGCAGCGTGACCGCCTGCCGCACGCGAATGACGCAGCGCTCCGACGACGAGCTGTAGTGAAGCTCGAGCTCGAAGGTCTCCTTGCCGATGGGCAGCTGCCGCGGCAGGTACATCGCCATCTCCATCGACGAGAGACCGACTGGCGCCAGGTACAGGTGCCCCACGTCTTCCACGCTCAAGGGCAACGACAGCACCAACGTCTCGGGCGCGACCTGCTCGAGGTGGAACTTGTTCAAGTCCCACCCGGAGCCAGCGTCAGAGACCGACCACCGCAACTTCGCCAGCGCCTCATCGCGTGAGGCCGGCGTGAGCCCGGGAATGGTTCTCATGACGCGCACGCGGCTGTCGAGCAACGCGGTGTCGCGGTACTCCGGATACGACTGAATGAGCGCGTTGCGAAGGTCGGTGCTGCGGCGCACGCGGGCGCTGGCAGCCACCCCCGCATCCGAAGCTCCGCTGCCGCACTTCGTGCAGCCCGAAATGATCAAGCCCAGCAGTAGCCACCTCACGCGCGCTTGACCGCCTCACGCCACTTGCCGAGGTGTTGGGCGCGTTCGCCTTCGCTCATCTTCGGCTTGAAGACCTTGTCGGCCTTCCACACGCGGCGCACGTCGTCTGCGCTCTTCCAGAAGCCCACGCCCAGGCCACCGAGGAACGCGGCGCCGAGGCTGGTGGTCTCCACGTTCTTCGGGCGCACCACGTTCGTTCCCAGAATGTCGGCCTGGTACTGCATCAGCAGGTCGTTCCGCACCGCGCCGCCGTCGACCTTGAACGCAGGGATGTCGCGACCTGAGTCGAGCTTCATCGCCTCGGCGAGGTCCTGAAGCTGCAACGCCACGCCTTCGAGCACCGCGCGCGCGAGGTGACCGCGGGTGGTGCCGCGATCGAGGCCCGCGAACAGGCCTCGCGCATCAGGGCGCCAGTGCGGCGCACCGAGCCCCGCCAGCGCCGGCACGAACACCACGTCTCCAGAGCTCTTCACCGTCTTCGCGAGCGCTTCAATCTCACTGGCGTTCTTGATGAGGCCGAGCCCATCACGCAGCCACTGCACCGCCGCGCCCGCGATGAAGCAGGAGCCCTCGAGCGCGTAGGTGGTCTTGCCGTCGAGCTTCCAGCCCACGGTGGTGAGCAGGCCCGCTTTCGAAGCGACCGGCTTGTCACCCACGTTCATCAAGAGGAACGCGCCGGTGCCGTAGGTGCACTTCGATTCACCGGGCGTGAAACACGCCTGACCAAAGAGCGCGGCCTGCTGATCACCCGCCATGCCCGAGACCGGAATGCCGTCGGGCAACGACTTCATGCCACGCGTCATGCCGTACACCTCGGCGCTCGCGACGATGCTCGGGAGCACCGAGCGCGGTACGTCGAGCATCGAGAGCATCGCGTCGTTCCACTCGAGCGACTCGAGGCCCATCAGCATCGTGCGGCTCGCGTTGGAGACGTCGGTCACGTGCGAGCTGTGGCCCGTCAACTTGTAGACGAGCCAGGTGTCGATGGTGCCGAACGCGAGCTCACCCGCGGCGGCCTTCTTCCGCGCGTCTTTCACCGAGTCGAGCAGCCACTTCACCTTGGTGCCCGAGAAGTACGGGTCGAGCATGAGGCCGGTGGTCTTCTTCACCTCGGCTTCATGCCCATGGGCCTTGAGCTCACTGCACAACGCGCTGGTGCGGCGGTCTTGCCAGACGATCGCCTTGTGGATCGGCCTGCCGGTGCCGCGATGCCACAGGCCCGTGGTCTCTCGCTGATTGGTGATGCCGATGGCGGCGAGCTCAGAGCCCTTGATGCCCGCGCTGCGCAGCGCCTTGGCGATGCACCACTCGGTCGAGGCCCAGATCTCGTTCAGGTCGTGCTCCACCCAACCGGGCTTGGGGAAGAATTGCGTGAACTCCTTCTGACCCACGCCGCACACGCGCAGCTTCGCGTCGAGCACGGTCGCGCGGCTGCTGGTGGTGCCCTGGTCGACCGACAAGACGTAGCGCCTGGATGCCATAGGCGACGCACGCTATTCGGCGCGGCGGCACAGTCACTTCGAAAAGCTCTGCGTGCGACAGCGGGATTTCAGCGGATGAAGTTGACCAGCTGATCAATCTTGATCGGCACGGCCTGACCACCTGACTGCACCGTCGCGTTGAACGTCACCTGCGCATTGCCACCGC
>JAYVFP010000100.1:0-4880 GCA_043773025.1 Archangium sp. | reverse complement strand
TACGACACCAACTCAGGCTCGTTCCTCTCGATGGTGAGCGCGCTGGTGACCAGTGACACGTGGAAGACGCGCCGCGTCCCCGCAGGAGGAGAGTGAAGCTGGAACTTCTCCAGGTACTGCTGCAGGAACGCGGCGACCAGCTCCGGCGTGCCTGATTCTTCTGCGTAGATGTGCATCTCGGTGGCCGAGCAAGACCACTCGAAATCAATGAAGTCGTAGCCCTCCGACATCACGACGTGCCCGAGGTCGCCGAGCTCCTTCGCGAGCTGCAGCTTCTCTTCGGGGTCTTCGGCGCTGCACTCGAGCAAGTCGGTGAGCGCGTTCATCGTCGTCTCGCACCACTGCTGCTCGGCGCGGGTTTTCAGCGGGAACGAGAGGGCGAACTGCAGGTAGTTGTTGGCCATGGCTGTGCCTTCGGCGCGGTGAGCGCAGTTGATTGATTGGTGGTGGGGTGGGGGGAACGACGTCGAGCAGGCCCGCGGTGATCAGCGGGGCAGCGAGACGGGGTGCTTCAGAGACTGATACCTCTTTCGCGGGCGTGTTTTCGCAACGCGCCTGCTGGCGACGCCCCGGGAATTGCGTCCCCCGGTCGGGGTTGGGAGGTCATGCTGAAGGCGCCGGTGGCGCACGATGGGTACGGCCGCGTCGCGAAGCGACTGCTGCGCTGGGCGGTCGGGTTCGGGCTGTCGTGCCGAGTGGCGTCATCAGTTATTCGGGCCCGTATGACCACGGCGACCACGCGCGCCTGGACATCACCAATCTCCACCACGCGCTCAAGGCCTACCGCGAGAGGAAGGGCGACTGGCCGCCGGAGGACCGCTGGCGTGAGGCGCTGGTCGACGCCGGCCGACGCTCCAAGGAACAGCGCCCTTAGCCACCCCGCCGAGGGGAGGTACGCGGCGGGACTGCGAACGGCTGAAGGCCGAGGTCCCGGGTGTGTGGGTCTTGAGGACCGCTGCTTGCGCGCTCGCTCATCTTGTCGATAGGCTCATCCGCGCTGCGTTGCACTGCGCGCCCATCCTCGTGCGCATCGGCTCGCCGCTCTCCCGCTCTCCCGGACACACGTGTGTCGATCAACCCCGATCGCCCCACTTCAACCGGAGAGAACATGGCCTACCCCGAACCAATCCACCGCCCCCACCGACTGGCGTGGCCCACGGTCCTACAACTGGCCGAGCCAACCGAGGTCATCGACGTCTGGTGCGAAGGCCGCGAGACCTTCTTTGTCGTCCTCGCGCGCCTCGTCGATGGACGCTACGCAATTTGGTCGCAGGCGGAATCGAGCGGTATTCGATGCACCGAGGCGGAGATCTTCGACAGTCGCGAGACTGCCAAGGCGGCGCTTGATGACCTCGTGAAGACTGTCGTGGACTGCGCGAACGCGCAGGCGTGCGTAGGGAGCCGTGCCCACGCCGGGGGGTGGTGCCGTGAGCCGTCGTGAGATCCAGGGCGTGGCAGCAGGCGCTCGAGGGCCCCTGAGCCGACCAGGGCCCGTGGCGGGTGCTGCTAGCCGAGGGCGACCAGCGGGGCGAGCTCATGCAGCTGCAGCTCGACGCGGATCTCGGGCCGCTCAAGGGGCTGGCCCGCATCCGCGAGCGGAGGTTCTCGGATGAGCTGGCGCCGCGCGGGCTGCTCCCGCCGGGCGTGCGTCCCGACCGGGCCGTCGTCGCGCGCGCGGTGCTGGTGGAGTGCGTCCTGCGGCCCGTCGACGCGACGCAGCCGGAACACCCCGCGTGGCAGACGGTGCGCCGCATCGCCTTCGACCCATACCAGCAGCCGGCGGACCTGCACGTCTGGGCGCAGACCCCCATCGCGGGCTGGTGCCTGGCCGAGGAGGCGCTGTCGCTGCTGCACACCGCGCCCGCGCTCCCGAGGCTCCGGCGCCTCGGCGTGATGGGCATCATCGGCCGTCCGGGGCACCGGCCGACGGACTGGGAGCGCACCTGGCCCTCGGTGCTGGCGCGGCACCCCAGACTGCGCGAGCTCGAGCTCGGGTGGTGCGGCTCGCCCGATGAGGCCTGGGCGCGGCTCGACGCGCTGGCCACGTTCCCCCTCGAGCGCGTCACCGTCGAGGAGGCGCCCGACGCGCTCGTGGAGCTGCTCGCCTGGGCCGAGCGCTGGCGACCGCGCTTCGTGCTTGAGGCGCGCCTGCGCCAGGCGTCGCTCGGCGCCACCGTGGAGCTGCACGCCGACCGGCTCGTCCTCCGGGCGCTCGATGGCCGGGTGGCGGAGGCCGCGGACTCCATCCGCCGGAACTGGCCCGCCCACCGGCCCATGCCCCCCCTGCGCGTGGTCACATGACGCGCATCAGGCCGGCGGTTGCCGATGTGGATGCGGATGCCTGAACCTGTACGTCTGCGACGGGCGCCCTACGCGAAGTACCCGTCGAACAACTGGTCGAGCACCGGTCTAAACGTCGGGACCTTGTACGCCGCATAGAGGATGTCCCCGTCGCGGATGACCAACTCCATCGCGACGTCGAGCGCCGGAGTGCAGAGCGACGGGTGTCGCTCCCGGAGGCACTTCCAGAGGTACGGGGCCGCCTCGCTCGTTCGGGCGATCTCCGCATCGGCGATCCACGTGTCCCCGAAACGCGCCTTCAGTGCTGCCTCGGCCTGCTTGCGCCCGTCCCTTTGCGCCGACGACAGCCAGAAGTACCGATGCTGGGGGCCGTGCAAGCGATTCGAGGCCGCGACGATGAACGCCTTCGTGTGCTTCAGGCAGGAAGAGCCACGCATCAGCCCCTTGAGCCGGCTCTTCTGACCCTCGCCCACAGCGAGGATGTTCTCCCCGTTCACGACGCAATAGACGATCTCGGGGGCGGTCACGTCCCGCGGTGAATGAGCCTCGGAGGCTCCCATCGCGGTGATCGCGGAGATCAGCTCAGCCGCTCGGGTCGACGATGCCATGCACGCGACTGTACTGCGGCTCTCGTACGCCCTGGGCCACCCTCGTGCGTTCCAGGCGTTACGCCGCGACGATGAACTTCAACGCGCGCGCCGGCGTCGGCTTGTAGTTGTAGCTGCCGAACTCTCCGTACGCCCTGCTCGCCACCACGTTTGGGAACTCCTCCTCGAACTGCAGGCGCGTCATCGCGTACCAGGCCTCTCCCAGCACCTCGATGGCGAACAACTGGTCGGGCGAGAGACCCTCGATGTGCCGCCGGATGAAGGTCAGCCGCGTCGATGACCAGGAGACGGCCGCGCCTGGCGGGGGACCTCCGGTGCCGCCCGGTTGCGGGAACTCGCGCGCCGCCCGCTCGATCTCTTCAAAATCCAGTTCGTGGTACCGCCGCCGCTGGTCGTCAGTGAAGTGCTCCTGGGCCCGGTCGTCGTCCACAGTGAAGGGCTCGCCGAGGATGGCGAGTTGAAGTGTAGTCGGGCCCGGTGGCCGTTCAGGATGGAGCACCTTGGCGGCTTCATCCGGCGCGTCGAGGAAGTCGAGATGCAACAGGTCCTTGCCTGAACGTTGATGGACCGCCTTGATTCGGAATGCCACGTACATGAGGTGTCTCGTTCACGGCGGCCGCGTGGTGCAGGCGCTCCTCGTCAACCTACTTCGACCTCGCCCACGGCTCCAGTCTACCGCCCGGGGCCGACATGCCTCAGCCCGGGCCCGCGTCAGTCGATGTCGAACTGGAAGTGACGCGGGCTGCTACAGGCAGCCCTTGAACGCTCCGGGCTTCGGCTTGGGCGTGACGCGGTACTCGGTCACCTCGACCAGCGGCACCTTGTCCTTCTTGTCGATGCTCTTCACCTTGCCGGTGATGTCGACCGAGCCGCCGCCGTACGCGGCACGAGCGACCCCGAAGGGAATGCCGAGAAGGAACCTCGCCTCGCTGGTAGCCTCCCGCGCAGCCACTGCCTACCGGCCTCCGGAATGCGCGACGAGGTCATTCGTAATGGCCTGCTCGTCGTAGATCGTCAGCCTCCCGTCGGGTCGTGTCCCACCGTAGTGCGCTCTCCCCGCGGCGAGCGCCGCCGTTCGCAGGGAGGAGTTCTGCGAGTCTTTGGCCAGCGCTGCGAGCGCCTCGTGGTAGGCTCGCTCTCGCTGCTCCCGCTGTTGACGCGCAGCAGCCCGATTTCTCTGCCCCACGATGAACAAGCCGACGAAGACCAAGAACATCGCGAGGCAACAGCCTCCGATGATCGACTCACCACTCGGATCGTCCGTCGATCTCTTCTGGGGTTGCTCCGTCGATCTCTTCTGGGGTTGCTTGGCCGCCAACGTCAACCGCGCCACCTGCCCATTCATGTATTCGCTCCCCTCACCAAATACAGACAACACCTGACTTCCGTGAACCCACAGCTCATTCCCATCGCAAGCACTGCGCGTCGGCGGCGTTGCCAGCGCCAGCAACCACTGGCCACTGAAGCGGAGAGGGGAACTCGGCGACGCCAACACCCCCGGCTCTGTCGGTGCAGTGCTGACTCGGTCCGAACAGCTCCATAGGACCACCGGCAGCAAGACTCACGGCCCGCCACGCTGGACACTGTTCATTCGCGCTCCCGAGACCGCGACGACTCCTGAACCCTGACCGCCGCATCCCTACCAGTATCGGGGCATAAGTCCACCGACAACTCAGGACACACGCAGGCTCTTGATGTCTTCCGCAAGAAGCCATGCTCATAGTGACGGGCGCCGGGCCGCGGAAGAACAAGATTAAGAAAGCGGGGGACCGAGCGGCCGGTCTGAGCAGCCCGGGCTGAGGGGTGAGGAAAACGAGCGCCAGCGTAGGCCAGAGGCAGGCGGTAGACGCTGGGTGTGGGCGAGTTGGTGGAGGAAGAACAAGAGGAACAACCCGGCAAACCGAGAGCGGCCGCCGGAGGGGGAGGCGAGCTGGAGGCGTCGAGAAGTGCAGCAACTCGGGGCGAGCGGAG